>CAIXOZ010000001.1 GCA_903921295.1 uncultured cyanobacterium
AGATCCCGGGGGTCGAGCACCGTTCCGCTCTGAAATTCGAGCACCAGCCGGGTCTGATCCGCGCCAGGACGGCCGACCCGCACCTCCCTCAGGGCTGTGCCCGGGGGCAGGGACAACGTCCGGGTGCGACTGGGGGCCCCTGGCAAGTCAATCCAGACCCTGGGGCCCCGACCGAAGCTGCCCTGTTCGAAGAACGCCAGAGGACGGGTGCCGGGGGGGGTACGCAGCTCCAGGCGATCACCCCGCCAGCGCCAGGCCACCAGAGAACTGGCGGCCCTGGCCGCCAGAACCGGCCAGGAAAGAAGCACCACCAGTGCCAGGCTGCCGGTCGCCCGGAGCGAGCGCCTTCTGCCGGGCCGGTGGTGCCATCCCATGCCGGTCGATCTCAGAAGAGGGCCGGGCGGCGGTGCCTGAGGCTCGGCATCTGGTCACGGACCCTGCGGCTGTGGGAGGTGTCGATCGGAGCAATCGCATGGCCGGGCGCAACGCCGGCATCGGCCAGCACCGTGCCCCAGGGGTCGATCACCAGGGCATGGCCGTGGGTAGCCCGGCGGGCGCCGTGGAGGCCCGTCTGGGCCGGGGCCACCACATAGGCGGTGTTCTCGATCGAGCGGGCCTGCAACAGCACCTGCCAATGGTCCTTGCCGGTGAAGGCGGTGAAGGCGGCGGGCACCATCAGCAGTTCGGCTCCGGCCCCGGCCAGATGGCGATAAAGCTCAGGAAAACGCACGTCGTAACAGATCGATAGTCCGATCCGGCACAGGCCGGGCACATCGACCACCGGGGGGAGAGCCTCCCCCGGTTTCACCGTCGCCGACTCCCGATAGGTGTTGCCATCGGGCAGATCGACATCAAAGAGATGGATCTTGTCGTAGCGGGCCAGCAACTGGCCGTCCTTGCCCACCAGCTCGGCGCGATTGGCGGTGATCCCCTCACCGGCCGGCACCGGGAAGCCGCCCCCGAGGAGGGTCACCTGGTAACGACGGGCCATGGTGACCAGGAAGCGGCTGCAGCGCTCCGCCAGGGTCGGAGCCAGCTCCAGGCGCCGCTGGTCTTCACCCATGAAGGCGAAGTTTTCGGGCAGGCCCACCAGCTCAGCGCCCCGACGCACCGAAAGCTCGATCTGCTCCTCGGCCGCGGCGAAGTTGGCCTCAGGGTCCGATGTGCTCGTCAGTTGAACCGCAGCCGCCAGAAAGCTCGCCACCACCGGACCCAATGCGTGGCCAGACTGTAAGGGAGCTCAGAGCGCCCTCAGAACGCCGGGTTCGGCCTGGGTGGGCACGATCGTCAGGCTGTCGACGGCGGCACAGCAGGCGAAATCGGCATCGTGGTCGCCGAGGCCAATCAGGCGCTGGCCGTGGCTGGCGGTCCGCAGACAGGCTTCCGGATCTGAGCTCCACTGCTGCCAGAGCGCAAGGGCAGCCCGCATCTCGTCGTTGGCCAGCACCGCCGCTTGCGGAGCCTCCGCCAGCAGGACAGCGGCGACGGCACCGGCCGCGAGGCTGTCCTCCAGGGAGTAGTCGCCCTCCCAGCCGCTGCCCACGATCCAGACGCACGTCGCGTCGGCCTCGAGCAATCGCCGGGCCACGGCGCTGCGATTGGGCAGGCAGGCCGTAACCAGCAGGGGGACGCTGCGAACCCGATCCAGGGACCGGGTGCCGTTGGTGGTGCTCATGAAAATGCGTTTGCCGCCCACCAACTCAGGGGTCACCGCCAGGG
>CAIXOZ010000002.1 GCA_903921295.1 uncultured cyanobacterium
GCCGGATCGTGCCGCGGTGCCCAGGCTTTGCTGAGCTGCGAGCCGCCGGCACGACAAAGGCTGCAGGCCGTCCGGCCCCGATGCCTCAGAGGCTGCGCAGAGCAACGATCGGATCCAGGGCGGCGGCCCGGCGGGCCGGCACAACACCGAAGAAGAGGCCGATCGAACCGGAGAGCCCCACGGTGATCAGCACACTGACGGCACTGATCGAGGCCGGCAGGGGGGTCAGCACAGCCACCAGAGTCACAGCGCCGAGACCGAGGGCACTGCCGAACACACCGCCGAGGCTGGAGAGCACCAACGATTCGATCAGAAACTGACGCAGCACATCACTGCTGCGTGCTCCCAGGGCTTTGCGCAGACCGATCTCCTGGGTGCGCTCGCTCACCGAGACCAGCATGATGTTCATGATGCCGATGCCGCCGACCAGCAGCGAGATGGCGCCGATCGCCGCCAGCATCAGGGTCAGACCTCCGGTGATCGTGCCGACGATGGCCAGGGCATCCTTCTGGGAGCGCACCGCAAAGTCGTCCTCCCGCAGGATCCGGTGGCGCTGACGCAGGAGGTTGGTGATCTGGAAAGCGGCAGCACTGGTGCTGTTGTCGTCGCGGGCTTCGACGCTGATGAAATTGAGGCTCACCCCATAGGTGGGATCGCGACCGCTCAGCTTGCTGACCATCGTCGTCAGCGGCACGTAGGCGTTCTCATCCTGGTTGGCTCCGAAGACAGCCCCTTTCGGCGCCATCACACCGATCACCTCAAACGACTGATCGCGGATCCTGAGCGACCGGCCGATCGCTGAACCGCCGGGAAGCAGACGGGTTCGCAGGTCGGGACCGATGACGACAACGTTGCGGGCGGCCTGGAGATCACTGCTGCTGAAGAAACGCCCCTGGGCGAGCTCAAACCGACGCACTGGAATGAACTCCGGGGTCACCCCGGACACGGAGGCTGTGGCGGAGAGCGCGCCGGCCTGCACAACCTCGCTCAAGGTGATCTGAGGCGCCACCCGACGGATGCTCGGCACCTGCTCAGCGATCGCCTCGGCATCCTCGATCACCAGGGTCTTCGGGAAATCAATGCCCTGGCGTCGGGTGTCGTTGTTGCCCGGCACCACAAACAGCACGTTGGCACCGAGGGTGTTGAGCTGTCCTTCCGCCAGGTTCTGAGCTCCGCGACCGACACCCACCAGGGTGATCACCGAAGCGTTGCCGATGACGATGCCCAGCATCGTCAGGGCGCTGCGCAGGCGGTTGGACCCCAGGGTATGGAAGGCCATGCCCACGGTTTCCCGCAGAGAAAGTTTGGAGGCCATGGGCAGTGGCAGGGGCCTGGCGGCGGATCAGGTTCGGGCGTTGACTGTTCTAAAGGACGCGGAGGCACCGAGGCAGGGCAGGGACGGACTCGAGCCCGGCGTTCAGCCCGATGGATGAAGGGCCGGAGCCCAAGGGGCCGTACCGACACCGCGCCGATGATCGGCGTCGAGCCGGGCATCGCCAGCGTGGTGATTCTCAGCCTCGTGATGCTGATCGCGCCCACCGTCACGCTCTGGATCACCCGGGAGCGCCCGCCGGATCAGCATCAACGGCCGTATCGCGAATCGTTTCGAGGGCGTGATGGTCATCGCCGCAGGCAAACACCCTTGGCCTCTCCATCGCGGTGTCTCCAGCTCGCCCCGGACTGAGCAGGGCAGTGGAGCGCACCTGAGGGGCTTCAGACGTCGGTGAGGTGCTGAACAGGATCGGAGGAGACGATTCCGACCTTGATCAGGTCGGTGGAACCACTGACGCCGGTGAGGGTGCCGGCGGTCTGCACCACCAGATCACCCTCCCGCAGCAGACCGCGCTCCTGAGCCACGGCCATGGCCATCGCGAAGGTGCCGCTGGTGGAGCTGTCCTGACTGATGAGCAGGGGATTCACCCCCCAGACCAACTGCAGCTGACGGGCGACGGAGGAGTCGCTGGTCACCGCCAGGATCGGCGTGCTGGGGCGGAACTTGCTGACGTTGCGGGCCGTGGAACCGGATTTGGTGAGGGGCAGGATCGCCGAAGCATCGAGCTGGCGGGCGATCGAACTGACCGCCTGGCTGATGGCATTGGGAATGGTGGTCGCCATGTGGCTGTCAAGCACCCGGCGGGGGTAGTCGCGCTCGATCCGGCGGGCGATGGTGGCCATGGTGGCCACGGCCTCGACGGGGTAATCACCGACGGCCGTTTCATTGGACAGCATCACGGCATCGGTGCCATCAAGGATGGCGTTGGCCACATCGCTGACCTCAGCCCGGGTGGGACGGGGGCAACCGGCCATCGAATCCAGCATCTGCGTGGCCGTGATGATGGGAATGCCCAGGCTGTTGGCCTTGCGGATGAGCTCCTTCTGGAGCAGAGGGACCTCCTCGGCCGGCATTTCCACGCCGAGGTCGCCTCGGGCAACCATCACGCCGTCGCAGAGCGGGAGAATGGCATCGATCTGATCAATGGCCTCGAATTTCTCGATCTTGGCGACGACCGGGGTCTGATGGCCGTGGCTGGCGATCAGGTCCCGGATTTCAATCATGTCGGAGGGATTGCGCACGAAGCTCAGCGCCACCCAGTCGACGCCATGCTGCAAACCGAAGATCAGATCGGCGCGATCTTTATCGGTCAGCGCCCGGATCGAGAGCTGCACGTCTGGAAAATTGACGCCCTTGTTGTTGGAGAGCACACCGCCGACGGTGACCTCGCAGTGCAGGGCCTGGGCCGGCAGGTCCACCGCGCTGACAACCATCTCGACACGGCCATCGTCGAGAAGGATGCGGCTGCCGGCGGTGACCTCCTCCGCGAGCCTGTCGTAGGTGACCGTGGCGATCGTCTGATCACAGCGCACCTCGCGGGAGGTGAGGGTGAAGGCATCGCCGCGACTGAGGGTGATCGGCCCGCCGGCGAAGCGACCGAGGCGGATCTTCGGCCCCTGCAGGTCCTGGAGGATGCCGATATGGACGCCGAGCGCCTGGGAGACCTGGCGGATGGTGGCGATCCGGGCCGCATGCTCGGCGTGATCGCCGTGGGAGAAATTGAGCCGGAAGGTGGTGGCACCCGCTTCGATCAGCTCGCGGAGGCGCTCCGGCGATTCGGTGGCAGGCCCGATCGTGGCGACGATCTTGGTGCGACGCATGAGATCGGGCAGGGCCATGAAAACCGTCAGGTATCAGTCGGAAACTACCATCCGACCCAGCCCTCCACCCGGCGATGGATCTCAATCAGTACCAGCGCCTCTCCAGGGCCACGGCCCGTTATCCCGACGCTGGCAGCAACCCGATCTATCCGACCCTGGGCCTGTGCGGCGAGGCCGGTGAGGTGGCCGACAAGGTGAAGAAGGTGCTGCGTGACCGCGACGGCGTCTTCGAGCAGGAAACGCTCAGGGCCCTGGCCCTGGAGCTCGGGGATGTGCTCTGGTACGTGGCCCAGCTGGCCACCGAGCTCGATCTCGACCTCGAGGCGATCGCCAACACCAATCTCGAGAAGCTCAGCAGTCGGGCGGCCCGTAACGTGATTTCCGGCAGCGGCGACGATCGCTGAAGCGCACCGAGTCCGCCCTGATCTCCCTCCGGCTACCGCCCATGTCCTGGCTTTCCCTGCTGCAACCCTGGCGCCGGCCTCAGGCCCTCGGGGCCGGCTGCTCGGCGCTGCTGCTGCTGGTGCTGCTGCTGATGCCGGCCAGGGCCAATGCCCTCGACCTTGCGGTCAGCGACGTCAGCCTCGAACCCTGCCCGGCCAGCGACATCGGCGCCCAGCCCCAGCTGCGCCGACCCAGCGGAGCCAGCTGTTATGCCCTGCGTGGTGTGGTCACCAACACCGGACGCAAGACCGTGGTGGATACCGATGTCTTCGCCCAGATTCTCGATGCCAGCGGCGAGCCCGTGCTCCAGAACCGCTCCAGGGTCGGCTCGATCGGCGATGTGCCTCCGGGTCAATCCTCCTTTGCCCTGCGGCTGGCGATTCCGGCCGGCACCCCGGGACCCTTCCAGTTCCGGCTGGTGAAGGCCCGTGGCTTCAGTGCTCCGGTGCGCACCCGCGCCGAGGAAGGGGATGAACTGCTGCCGCTCGAGCAACAGATCGCCACCGACGAGGCCCTGGGCTGAGCTCGGCTGCGCTGATCAGCGGCGGCGCCGTGTAAGGGAGGCGTGGCCGGGGTCTGCGTGCAGACCGGCCCGCCACCAACACGTCTGGGATGGACCTGGTCGTCGGGCCAAGCAGGGGGATGGATGGGGCGTTCGGTTACGGCGACCCGTCAGAAGGGCTGAACAGAGGCCATCACCAGCTGCGATCCGCTTTCGAGCAACTTCTGAATGAAGCTCAGGGCCAGGAAGGCAACGATCGCCGAGAGATCCAGGCCTCCCAGGGGCGGGATCAGGCCGCGGAAGGCATTCAGATAAGGGTCGGTGATCGAGCTCAGGGTCTCGAGCAGTGGGTTGCTCCAATCCAGGTTCGGGAACCAGCTCAGCAGCACCCGCACCAGCAGGACCGTGCTGTAGATGCTGACGGTGACCGCAAGGGTCCTGACCAGGACAGAAAGCAGGGAAGCAACGGTGTCCAAGGTCAGCGGCTGATCAACAAGCCGACTCTAGGCAGCCTGCTCCCAGTCATCGTCGCCGGTGGTCGGCCCGGAGTCCGGCGCCGGCGCCGTCGGACTCGCTGCCTCCGCCGGTGCCTGGTCGATCGCGAGCACAGCCTGATCGGCCGTGCCGGCTGCCTTGGCGCGGCTGCGGGGCGGACGGATGGCGTCGGCTTCGATCGCGAAGGTGCGATGAAACTTCTCACTCAGAGTGAGCCAGAAGGAGCGGCCGTCGCTCTGACGCTTGCGCTCGATGAAATCCTGGGCCAGCAGCTCCTTGATGTGGTCGTAAGCGCCGGATCCGCGCAGATCGACAAGCTCCGATTGCAGGATCCGCTTCTTGAGGGCGATCGTGGCCAGGGTGCGCAGCGCCGCCGTGGAAAGATCCACCGGCACCAGGTTCTGCACCAGAGAGCCGAGGCCGGCCCGCAGCTGCAGGCTGTAGCGGTGGCCCTCCTGGCGGATCTCGAGCGCCGTGTCGCGATGGGCGTAATCAGCCATCAGGGTGATCAGGGCCAGCTCAGCCTCTTCGCGGCTGATGGCTGCGATCTCAGCCAGCTCGCCGAGGGACAGGGGCCGACCCTTCAGATAGAGGATGGCCTCCATCTGAGCCGGCAGCGACAACTGATCGGCCAGGCTGGGATCCAAGCGCACAGCCCCGGCCGCGGGCAGCCCCTGATCGAGGGCCTCTTCAGGGGCCTCCTCTGACACAACCGGCGACGCTTTCTCAGCCAGGCCTTCAGGTCCGTCGGCGGCGATCAACACAGAGGCATCGGGCACCAGGGCCTCAGACGCTGCGATGGACGCGTGCTGAAGCGACTCTGCAGGCGTCGCGACAAGGGGCGTTTCCAGCACTGCCTCCAGGGGCTCAGCAGCCACCGATCCGGTGCAGGTTATTGGCGTCGATTCGAGCGGAAAGGCTGGCGAATGCGGAGATGGCGAGGGGGTGGAACCGATCGTGCTCAGACCTGAGAAGGGGTCGATTGGAACGGTACCGCAAGCCTCCGGACCGGGGAATCCCCTGCAGTCCCGGGGGTGTGCAGCGATCCGAGGAAGAGGCGATAGGCGGGGTTGTCGGTCTCCTCCCAATGGCGATAGCCCAGACCCTGCAGGCAGCGGTCCCAGTCCGCCCGTTCCGCATCCGCCACCTGGACCCCCACGACGATCCGGCCGACATCGGCGCCATGGTTGCGGTAGTGGAAAATGCTGATGTTCCAGTTGGCGTGGAGGCTGTTGACGAAGGTCATCAGCGCCCCTGGACGCTCGGGAAACTCAAAGCGATACAGCAGTTCGCGCAGGTCCGGCCCGGAGGCCGCCACCGCGGCTGGCAGCCGGCCGCCGACCATGTGACGCAGATGGAGCTTTGCCAGCTCATCGCCGCTGAGATCAAGGCAGGGGAATCCCTGCGCCTCCAGGCTGGCCACCAGCTGAGCGGTGTCATCGCTGCCGCTGATCTGCACTCCCACAAAAATGTGGGCCCGCGTGGGATCGGCGATCCGGTAGCTGAATTCCGTCAGGCTGCGCTGGCCCAGCAGATCGCAGAACCTCCGCAGGCTGCCCGGATGCTCGGGGATCTCCACCGCCAGCATCGCTTCACGCTCCTCCCCGAGCTCCGCCCGCTCGGCCACAAACCGGAGGCGATCGAAGTTCATGTTGGCGCCACAGGCCACCGCCACCAGGGTGCGATCCTTCAGGCCCCGCAGGGCCACATCGGCCTTGAGGCCGGCCACGGCCAGGGCGCCGGCGGGTTCAAGAATGGAACGGGTGTCTTCAAACACGTCCTTGATCGCAGCACAGATCGCATCGGTGGTCACCGTCACCATCCGATCGACGGTGCGCCTGGCCAGGGCATACGTGTGTTCACCGACCTGGCGCACGGCCACACCATCGGCGAACAGTCCGACCTGCTGAAGGGTGATCCGTTCACCGGCCACCAGCGAGCGCGTCATCGCATCAGCATCGACGGGCTCGACCCCGATCACCTCCACCTGGGGCCAGAGGGCCTTCACATAGGCGGCGATGCCGGAGATCAGGCC
>CAIXOZ010000003.1 GCA_903921295.1 uncultured cyanobacterium
CGAGTTCAACGCCGACGAACACCGCTACGAGGCGCTGCACCACCCCTTCTGCGCCCCGAACCCCACCGATCTGGGCAGCGACCCTGCCGCCTGGGCCGACACCCTGCCAGCAGCCCGCGCCCAGGCCTACGACCTGGTGCTCAATGGCCTGGAGCTGGGCGGGGGATCCCTGCGCATCCACGATTCAGCCCTGCAGCGTCAGGTGCTGCAGACCGTCGGCCTGCCCCTGGCGGAGGCCAACCAGCAGTTCGGCTTCCTGATGGACGCCCTCGACATGGGCGCCCCACCCCACGGGGGCCTGGCCTTCGGCATCGACCGCATGGTGATGCTGCTGGCCGGTGAGGAATCGATCCGCGACACGATCGCCTTCCCCAAGACCCAGCAGGCCCGCTGCCTGATGACCCAGGCGCCGGCCGGAGTCTCCGACAAGCAGCTGCAGGAGCTGCATGTCGTCAGCACCTGGGTGGACGACGACGACGAGGCCTGAGGAAAGCGTGGCCCCCGCAGCGAACCCGGGACCTGCTCGCGGCAACGCTGGCGGCCGCGCTCGGCCCGCCCGGTGAGCCTGTCGGCGGATCGGTCGGGGTGGCCTTCGAGAGCAGCGCTCCAGAGGGCCATGGGCCGATACCCACCTTGGGCGATCGTTCCAGCCGCCCATGGCTAGCGATGGATTGTCGGCCTTACCGGATCGCAGCACAGCCGCCGATGGGGGAACCTTTCACACCGCCCTTGTCCGCTCCCACGCTGGCCGAGCGATTTGCGGGCATCGGGATCAGACGACGTTACGAGGGAATCGACTGGGAGGCAATTCCGGAGGATCACCAGGGCTGGGCCAGTCACCATCCCTGCTTTGCGGAACTGATCGCCGAGTTGCGTCCATCCCTTGTGATCGAGGTGGGCACCTGGAAGGGAGCTTCGCTGCTGGAGATGGCCGAGGCCGCCAGAACGCTGCAGCTGCCCACCCAGTTCATCTGTGTGGACACATGGCTTGGATCCAACCCCGAACTCTGGCTTCAGGATCAGCTGCGGGGCGAACTGAGGCTGCAGGCCGGCTATCCGCAGCTCTTTCTCACCTTTCTGCGCAACCTGCAGGGGGCTGGCCTTCTGGATCGCGTCTTCCCGATGCCGATGACCTCGGTCACCGCGGTGCAGATCCTGCACCGCTGGCAGCTGCAGGCCGATCTGATCTACGTCGATGCAGGCCATACGGAGCTGGAGGTCATGCACGACCTTGAGGCCTTTCATCACCTGCTGCGGCCGGGAGGGGTCCTGCTCGGCGACGACTTCCTGCCGCAGTGGCCAGGCGTGGTCAAAGCCGCCCAGGCCTTCAGCCACCGGCATGGGTTGGCATTGGAGCAACGGGATGAGAAGTTTCTGTTCCGAATGCCGGAGGGCGGAGCCTGAACACCAGCCGGGTCAGCAACGGTCGGGGTCCGTGCCCGCGTCAACCTGAGGGATCCCCATGGAGCCACTGGGGCTGAGGCGAGCGGTGCCGAGGCTTGGCGGGCGACAACGCCGGCCATAGGCTGCGTGAAGTGCCCGCGGCATGGATGCTGCGCCGTCGGCCCCACGTCTCACCTGGTGCACGGATGTCCTCCTCCTCCATCAACGCCCTGCGGGAACTGGCCCGCCAAGATGAGGCTCTGCGCACCGCCATCGATGGAGCCCAGCAGGTCGAGGAGGTGCAACGCATCGCCGCCAGCCGCGGCATTGAACTCTCCGCTGAGGAGGCGCTCCTCTGGCTGGATGAGCAGGACAGGGCCGCCAACCTCGATGCCGACATGCTCGACTCCCTGAGCCAGGGACTGGTGCCTCCCGACGGGAGCGAGCTGAACGACGAACAGCTGGCGGGAATCGTCGGTGGTGAGGCTTTCATGAGCGCTGGGGAAGCGCTCATCGGATACTCGAACGTCGGCGAAGCGGGCTATCAAGGACCCGCATGACGCTGCACGCCCCCAGGAATTGCGGTGTCCAGGCGATGGCCGTGCCTCGGTCATCGCCTGGCTGGCATCCCGGCGGAATCGTGGGGCAGCGGACGGCCCCGCGAGCGTTCACTCAGCTCAGCTCTTCCCAGTGCCCGACAGCGCTCTCGAACGGCACGAAATGATCCCAACGGCGCTGATCCTCTCCCTCTCGGCGGAACAGGGCCAGGTTGGGGCACGGGCTTGGCATGCGGAGCAGGTCCGGGCGGTTGCTTTCGATGAAGGCCACCACGCTGCGCACCGAGGGCAACCACATGTCGTGCAGGACGAGCACTCCGCCGGGTCGGCAGAGGCGCGCAGCGAAACTGAGGTCGATCAGCACATCATCGAAGCGGTGATAGCCATCGATGAAGACCAGATCGAAACGGGCTCCCTCCTGTTCCAATTGCGGCAGGGCCCAGTCGGAGCGCTTGCCGATCCAGCGAAAGGCCCCGTTGCCCAGCGCGATCGTTGCCTCGGCGCTCGCCGCCGCCAGGCGCCGGCCGATGCCGTGCCAGTCGCTGTCCTGATAGGGATCGATCGCCACCAGCCGGCCGCCGCCCTCCAGGGCCAGGGCCGCCAGCAGGAACTGGCTGCTGAACCCCCAGGCCAGGCCCACCTCCAGCAGATTGCGCGCCCCCAGCTGACGAGCCAGGGCGAGCAGCTCCAGTCCCTCCTCGGGTTTGATGCGGGTGGTCGCATCGATCGGATGGGGCAGGCCGTCATCCCCCTGCTGGGGCTGGCGGGCATAGAGAGCCTGCAGGGTGCACTGCATCGGCGCGGGCAGATCGGCAAGCAGAACGGCCAGGTCGACCGTCGATGCTCGAAGCACGGCAGAGGGTTCCTCACACACGCTGCGGCGGCTCCATGGGCAACACTGGTTTTCTAGATCGTCCAGGCGGCGACGGCGTCAGGCCGCATCAGCTGTATGTACCGCGGAACTACTCCGCCGATCGCCGCTGGCCGCTGATCCTGTTCCTGCACGGTGCGGGCGAGGGCGGCGAGGATGGCCTCCTACCCACCGAGTTCCAGCTCGGCAGTGCCATCCGCCGTCATCCGGAGGTGTTTCCGGCCCTGGTGCTGTTCCCCCAGCAGGCCCCGAACGACTACTGGCGGCAGAGGGATCTGACGATGGCGCGCGTCTGCCTGGAGCAGGTTTGCGACGATTACAGCATTGATCCCGGCCGGATCAGCCTCTGCGGTGTCTCCAGCGGTGCCACCGGTGCCTGGGCCCTGGCCTCTCGTCATCCCGAGCTGTTTCAGGCCCTGCTGATCGTGGGCGGGCTGGTGGCGCCAAACCCTGCCCATCCCGCGAGCGAGGCGGTGGTGCCCATGGGCGTAGCGGATCCCCATGCCTGGCTGGCCGAGCGGCTGCGGCGGTTGCCGGTCTGGATTCACCACGGCGATGGGGATCCCCTCTGTCCCGTGGAGGATGCCCGCTGCATCGCCACCTGCCTGAAGCGCCAGGGGGCGGCGGTGCGCTATAGCGAGCTGCCTGGCTTCGGCCACAACGTCTGGGATGTGGCCTTCTACAGCGCGGCGGTGGCCCGTTGGCTGCTCGATCCATACCGGCCCGAGACGGCCCGGCAGGAAGGGACATGAGCCAGGAGGGGCTGGCGGCGTTCCTGGCGGCGGTGAGCCGCGATCCGGCGCTGCAGCTCAGGCTGGTCCACTGCAACCCGGTGCAGGCGGCAGCGATGGCGCAGGAACTGGGCCATGCGGTGCGCTGCGGCGATCTGATCCGTTACGAGTCGCGCGCGTTCGCCTGGCAGCTGAGCGATGCGGAATACGAGCTTGTGGCGCGCCTGCAGATGCCGCGCTCGCACTGGTGGCAGCGCTGCTGGCCGCGCGAGCGCGACAGGCGGGAGACGGCTCCGGTTGATGGGCCGCCAGCTGTCTGAACCCATCACCGCGACGGCCTGATCGTCCGGGCCCTGACGGCCGGAGACGGGCGTCAGCCGATGCCGAAGCGGCGCCGCTGGGTGATCCAGTTGCGGGTGGCCCGCTCACCCATGGAGCGACCGGGGAAGCAGAGGGAGTCGTGACCCAGATGCAGAAACAGGCTCGGCACGTGCACGGCATAGCGGTTGCGCCGCGGCTGGGCATGCACGATCAGGGCCAGACGAATGTCAGCACAGTTGCGGCCCCCATCGTTGTAAGCGGCCCGATGGGCGACGACGCCAGGTGCCTGCTCGATCGCCCCGCAGAACCAGTCAGCCGCTGCCAGCACCCGTGCCGTGTCGGGGTGGATCAACAGCGCCTGGTTGCCCCACCAGCCGCGGCCATCGCTGCCCAGGGCAGAGCGTTCGTAGAGACCATCGGGCGCATACTCCTCCACCTCGCGCATGTCGCAGAAGCTGATCACGGCGATGCCGTCCGCGAAGCGGGCCTGCGGCAGTATCTGCAACGCCATGGGATCAGCCGCCACGTCGTCTTCCAGGAGCAACACGGGCGATCCCGGCGCCCGCCGCACCGCGAAGGCGATCGCCTGCTGGGTGGCCCGTGCGGCTCCCTGCAACTGTTGGTCCACATGCACCAGCATCCTCTGGAAGCCGGACTGGTCCTTGAAGGTCTCCTGCAGGGCTTCAACCCACTGCTGGCGCCGGCCGGGCATGGTGAGAATCACCGGCTGAATCGGCTCCAAGCATGCGGGGCGGCGATGTCAGCACTCTATCCAGTTCTGGCTGAGGAGAACGTGCTTCAACCGCTGCCAACAGCAGCGATCCGATCGTTGCGGATGAACACAAAGTTGCTGAACTGAAACAGGTTGGTCAGCGGCGCTGTCGGGTCACGCTGGATCAGCCGATTGGGCAGGAGCTGAAACACTCCATAGCCCTCCAGGCGCCTGGCGAGCGACAGGAACGTATCGCCGCGAAATAGATGGTGTCGGTTGAATTCGAGCTGGATGGCCACAGGCCTGAGCCGTCTGATGGTCTGGGAGGCGCCATCGAGGATGTCGGCTTCCCAGCCTTCGCTGTCGACCTTGATGAACTCCAGTGGCTCGGGATCGGACGACGCCAGCCACCAATCATCGAGTCGACGGATCTGTACTTCACTCGTCTGATCATTGGCAAGATAGTCGATGGCTTCAAGGCCTTCACAGAGAGTGGCCAACTGCGGTCGGCTGCTTTCATAATGCAGCGTAGTGATGCCCTCTCTGGATCCGAGAGCCCAATGAAATGGGAAGAACCGTTCCGGAAACTGGCGGGCCAGGTTGTCAAGAAGTGGCCAGTTCTGATGCAGCGGCTCGCAGGCAAAGACCCTGCTTTTCGGCAAGGCCTGAAGGAGCAGCCGGCTGTAGTCTCCCTGCGCCGCACCAATATCAAGACAGTTTTGAATCCCCAGCCTGGGCAGCACGGCCGTGATCCAGTGATATTCACCACTGACCCTCATATTGTTGGCGTTGTTATATCCCTGAACGCCAAGCAGAAGCTCCAGCAGCTCATCGGCCAACTCCTGGTCGTCGCTGAGCTCGCGCAGCAGGCGTCGGCGTTGATCACGCTCGTTCAGCCAGGCCTTGATCTGCGGTGCGACCACTGGAGCCTGCACCTCGGCACCTGGAAGCGGCGGCAGTTGGAGCAGCTCACGGATGCGGACATCTGAGAGCAGATCGCGCCTGTGCTTGAGCAGATGTTGCCGGCAGAGGCGGCCGAGTCGTTGCCCCTCCTGCGAGGCTGTCAGACCGTTGACAAAGAGGCGACTGCCTGAGCGATCCTCGCGGCAATTGCCAACAATGATGTCGTCAAAAATGTGAAAGTCGCCGGGCAGATCAAAGACGCGTGCGAAATAGGGATGAACGAAGTGGTCGATCCCATAACTGCTGATGCTCAGGGGATAAAAGGGTGCCGTCGACCGCAATAAATCAACGCGAACAAACGACATCTTCAGCTCGATCCAGGGCGCCGTGCGCCAGGGCTGCTGAACACCCTGGCTGGCCATGTGGGGCACCCAAGCCGGCCGGGCCGGATCCAGGCTGGGCGAACAGCAGACACTGCCGAGCGCGTGGCCGCGCTCCAGCACCTTGTTGATCTGCGTCACCGAGATGACGATGTCATCGTCGATCAGGCCCACCAGCTTCCCGCTCGGGAGCTGGTCACCGAGCCAGTGCGCCAGCACCATCAGGATTTCGCCCTTGCAGGCTGTGCTCTGACTCAGCCAGCACCACTCCTCTGGCCAACCCGCCGGCAGGTTCAGAGGCCGTTGTGCCCTGCCGCTGTAATCAAACAACAGCAACACAAACTGCGCCGGCTCATCGAGCTGCAGATGGCGAGCCGGTGGCTCCTGGCCATCCCAGCTGATGAGCACCAAATCGCGTTGCGGATCCAGCATGTTCCTCAACCCCAGGACAGCAACCGCAGCCGACCGGCCGGCGCCCTGCCCTCCTGGCCTGGTCCAGCCCGCCACCCTGCACGCAGCGCAGAGTTCGCCTGTCCGTTCATCCGTTCATCATTGTCGGGGCTCCGGCACGGCCTGCCGGCGGAGTGGGCTTTGCGCAGCGGAGCTGCGGATCTCACAGCCTCCGGGCTCGGAGACACGCCAGCTGCCTTTCGGATACCGAGGCATCCCGTCGAGCACCCTTGCGTCGTGGCCATCGGCCAGCGCTTCCCCACGGCCGGGAGGCACCATCCGCTGTCTTTCAAAACGATCAGGCCTGATGCTGATACTGACAACCTGAACCTGCGTGATTAGGTTGTCAACAACCATCCCCCCTTTGAAGGTCACGCCATAGCAATGTCATCCCTGCAGCTGCTGCGTGACCAGGCCCTGACGGATGAGGTCCTGCGTCTGGCCCTCGCCGGTGCCTCGGAGGCCGCCGACGTGCAATCCATCGCCCAGCAGTGTGGCATCCCTCTCAGTGCGGCCGAAGCTCAGCAGTGGCTTGCCGCCGATACCAGCCCGACGGCAGCCTTGAGCCCCGAGGAGTTGAACACCCTCAGCGAGGGCCTCAGCCTCAGCGATGAAGACCTGGATGCGATGGCAGCCGGTGCGTATCCAGGGGGTGAAGCACTAATCTAATTCGTCTGATGTTCAGGACAACCCAATCATTTGATCGGTCGGACTAGATCCTGCTCCAGCATCTTGACCCCTGGCTCATGGCTGACCGATGCACGGCTCCCGTATCTCCCATGGGCCGACAAGCGCACGAGGGGTGGAGATCCGGCCAGGGCATGCTCAGCTCCCGTTGCTCAGCAGGATTGACCGCCTGGAGTGCCACCACGGCGAGGCTCTCAGGAGCTGAGCGAGGGACGGGGAGCCAGTGGGCCTGACGCTGAGACGTTGCAGGCCCACTGCGGCAGCATTCACGACAGGGCTTTCCGGAGGGTGACGCCGATGGCCACCTGCCCATGTCTCACCTTGTTCGCCCACCCCGTCGTCCCTTTCGTTCCCGGCCGTCCATGACCCTGCCCCAGCCCCCCGGTGCCGCCCGCGAGCTGGCGATCCTCCTGCGTGGCGGTGACCTGCCAGGCAAGGCGTCCAATTATGGGCGTCTGGTGGCGAACAAAGGTCTGTTCGGCGCTCTGCGCCGCCATGGCGGATACGACTCCATCCACTGGCTGCATGGCCGCGGCGGGCATTCCGGGCAGGTGCTGCTTGACCAGCTGAATCAAGCCCTCGGCCCAGGCCTCTGCCGTGATGTCGTGGCGTCCATGCTGAGCACCCAGCCCGCCGTGCAGGCCGGCACCTTGTTGCACGGATCGGCCTATGTGGGGGCGTCGGCCTGGTTGCGGCGTCATCACAACCAGGAGCGTCGATACAGCCTGGTCGGCACCTTTTTCGGCATCGCTGTTGCAGAGATGCGCCATCAGATGCTCGGCTCGCTGTTGACCCCGGTGCATCCCTGGGATGCGCTGATCTGTTCCTCGCCCTCGGTACAGACCGCAGTACGCAGCATGCTCGACACGATGGGCGCCTATCTGGCGGAACGCACCGGAGCCCAGCATCTGCCCGTCCCCCAGCTGCCCGTGATCCCGATCGGCGTGGATGCCCCGGCCATGGCCGCCCGCAGCGCCGATCTGCCGGCGCGCCGCAGCCTGCGTGAGCAGCTGGCCATCAGCGACGAAGCCGTGGCGGTGCTCTGGGTGGGACGTCTGAGCTGGTACGACAAGGCCTTCCCGCAGCCGATGCTGCTGGCACTGCAGCAGACCGCCGAGCGCAGCACGGTGCCGTTGCACTTCGTGGTGGCGGGCTACTTCCGCGATGGCGAAGCCAACCGTCCACGTTTTGAAGAGGCAGCGCGGGTTCTGGCGCCGGATGTGACGCTTCACTTCCTCAATGGAAACGACCAGGAGCTGGTGGCGCGCTGCTGGGCAGCGGCCGACATCTTTCTGTCCCTGTCAGACACCATTCTGGAAACCTTCGGCCAGGCGCCCGTCGAGGCGATGGCAGCCGGGCTGCCGGTGGTGCTCAGCGACTGGGACGGCTACCGCTCCCTGCTGCGTCACGGTGAGGAGGGTCTCCTGATCCCAACCCTGGCGGCCCCGGCTGATGGGAACGGTCAGTGGCTGGCGCTGACCCAGGCCATGGGCATGACCGAGCAGCGGGCCTACGGAGGCAGCGTCGCGCAGGGGGTCGCCGTGCATGTGGGGCAGGCTGCCGAAGCGCTCCAGGCCCTGGTCGCCTCCCAGGAGCTGCGCCGGCGCCTTGGCGAGGCGGGCCGGCAGCGGGCCTTCCAGAGCTTCGACTGGCCCGTGGTGGTGGCCGCCCACCAGGCCCTGTTCGCTGAGCTGGCTGAACGCCGTCGCCATGGACAGGCCGAGGGGAAGGCCATCCAGCCGCGACCGGTGCGCCTGCCCCCCCTGGGGAATGATCCCTTCGCCGATTTCGGCAGCTATGCCAGCGGCCAGCTTCGAGATGAGCAGTGGCTGCGCTGCACCCCCAGGCAACGGGTCCTGGCCGATGGGCCGTTGGAAGCCTGTGCGCTCGATGGGCTCTTGCCGGGTCTGCGGGGCACGGAACAGGAGAACCGCCAGCTGCTCAGCCAGCTTGCAGCGGCGGGGAGCTGCCGCGTGGCCGACCTGTTGGCCCCGTTTCCGCACCAGCGCTGGCCATTTCTGCGGATGAGCCTGGTCTGGCTGGCCAAGCTGGGGCGTCTCGACTGGCTGGAGCCCGGGGCTGACCCTGGTCCTGACCCACAGCCCAACGCTCCCGCCAAGGACGGCCGATGAGCCCTCTGGCTCCCGTGCTGGCGCAGGTGTGGCTGTCGACCCAATGGCGTGCCCATGGCCACGGCAGCGACACTGCCGTGGCCCGCGGCTGATCGGCGGGTGGCCGGCTCTGGGCAGTCTGGAAGGGCGTTACTAGGCTGCAGTCGGCTGGCTCTCCCTACGCAAGTCGTGACCTCAGCTGAGAGAGAGCAGCACGATCCGGGCGGCGAGCGGACCGCCCCATCGACCGGTGATGACACCGGAGATCAGACCGCCGCCGCCAGGGCTGCAGAACGGTTCCGGATCTTTGAGCGGATCGCCCTCGAACGGCTGCGGGCCGGTGCGGATGTCACCCGACCGGCCCAGCTGCTGCCCTTGCCGATGCGCGTGACGACGCTGGTGGCGGCAGCCATCAGCCTGGCGGGATTGCTCTGGGCCTGTCTGGCCGAGGTGCCCGTGCAGGTGAATGGCACGGCGGTGATCGTGCCCGAAAGCCTGCCCAGTGGACTGAATGCCCCGGTGAGTGGAATCCTGCACTTTCAGGTGGGGGGCAGGAGCGGGGCCAGCCTGCCGGAGACAAAACGCCGCATCAATCGTGACCTGAGTCGCTATTGGACCCAACAGGCGATCCGTCTCACCACGGACACGCCGGATGTGTCCAGCATCGAGCGACTGGTGCACATGGCTCTGCAGCCGCAGAGCGGCATCCCACTGATTCTGGAAGGTGTGGGGCAGGCGCAGCTCACTTATGACCAGCCGCAAGCCACATCCGGCAGGGATGATCGGATGGATCACTTCTCCTTCGGCACGATCCTGGCAAGCCTTGAGTCACCCACGGCCCACGTCAGGCTCAATTCAGCGCTGCTGGTCTCGCTGCGCGCTGAACGCCTGGAGCGCGAGGCCATTCAGCAAGGAAAGCGACGGGCCAGTCAATACAACGCGATGGTTCAACTGCAGGGAGGCCAACGGCAACAGATCGCTGCCGAGCTGCGTACACGGTTGTCCCTTCAGGATCGCTACCGGGTGTTGGTGGCTCAGGGTGCCCTGAGCGAGATCGCCATGCTGGACGAAAAGACGCGGCTCAATGCCCTGAGGGCGCAGCTTCTGACCAGCCATCGCGAGGAAATGAGCACCCGGCTGCTGGGCGAGGATCAGCTCAATGCCTCCGAGAAGGCTGCCCTGGCCAGCAACAGCATCCGAAACAGCCTGGAAGATGCCCTGATCGCTTATCTGTCGGACACCCGCCTGTTCATTCCCGAGCCTGGGGCCTACATCCTGGCCGTCAACTTTGAGAACGGCAGTCGGGTCAACAAGGGAGATGAGGTTGTGAGCTACACCACCGAACCGCCCAGGCTGCCCCGTGTTGTGCCGCTCTTCCTGACGGCGGCCAGTGCCCAGCAGGTGGATGAGGGGATGAAGGTTCTGATCACGCCCCGAGGCATCTCCCGGGCGCAGTACGGGGGGATCCCTGGGGTGGTCACCAACGTGGTGCAGCTGCCTCTGCCCCCGGATGGTGTGCTGGGGGCGGTCGGCAGCCGTTCTCTTGCCACCAGGATTCAGAGCACGATCCCATCGCCCTATCTGGTGCGCGTGCGGCTGGAGCAGGCCCAGCCGCACTACTGCCGTCAGGCGCTGTCGCGGCGCTGCTATCGCTGGAGCTCGGGCCGCCTGCCTCCCCACCCGGTGCGACTGGCCACGCTCGCGGACGCGCAGATCACGACCCTCCATCGACGGCCGGTGGAGTTCGTGCTGCCCGCCCTGCGACGGGGCCTCGGCCTGGTGGTGGACAACCGTTGATCCCCGCTGCCTGGCGACGCACCCACCCACGCAGCCTGTCCAGGCAGCGGGTGCGCACTTCAACCGTGCTGCAATACGAGCTCGTGGAATGCGGCGCCGCCTCGCTCAAGATCGTGCTGGCCTATTTCGGCAAGGTGCTGTCTCTGGGGATGCTGCGAGACCTCTGCGGCATCAGTCGCGACGGGGTGACGGCATTACAGCTCAAACAAGCCGCCCTGAGTCTCGGACTGACGGTGCGAGCCAGGCGGTGCAGCGCCAGTCAGCTCAGAAAGACAGGACGGTTTCCCTGCATCCTGTTCTGGAACTTCAGCCATTTTCTGGTGCTGGAAGGCTTTGCAGATGACCATGCCTATCTGAGCGATCCAGCATCTGGACGGCGACGTGAAGCCTGGGCTGATTTCGAGCAGAATTTCACTGGGGCCGTGCTGGAAATGGAGCCCGGCGATGACTTTGTCCCCGGTGGGGAAGAGCCAGGGCTCTATCGCTGGCTGCCACAGCTGCTGGCTCCTTACCGCGAGATCCTGCCCTGGTTGCTGCTGGTCTCCCTGACCGGAGCTCTGCCGGAGTTGTTCATCGCCGCTGCCACAAGCCGCTTCATCGATGGCTTCCTGGAGGAGGGGCGCGAGAACATCGCCATGGCGGTGATCTGGATCACGACCTTCGCCACTCTGGTGCTGATCGCCCTGCTGAATCTGCAGAAACTGTTGTTGCGGCTATTGGCCAACAGCCTGCTGAAAAGGATCAGCAGCATGCTGTATTTCGCTCTATTCAGCCTACCTTATCGCTATTTCCTGCAACGCCTGCGTGGCGAGCTCGCCTACCGCCTCTCTCTTGGCTTTAGTCTCACCCAGCTGGGTGTCAGTGGGGTGATTGACTTCATCCTGGCCCTCGGTTCGGGCATGGTGGCCTTGCTGGTGGGCGTGATGATTTCGCCGTTGTTGTCCATATTCACGCTGGCCGTGGCCGGCGGCAACGCCCTGTTGACACTGTGGGCGCGTGAACGCCGCCAAGGAGAGAACGCCAGGTTGGCCCTGGCTCAGGCGAAATCTGGGGGTGTGGGGATCTACATCCTCCAGAGCATTGAAAGCCTCAAAGCCAGCGGTCTGGAAAACGAAGCGTTCCGGCAGTGGTCCGCTCTGTTCATCGACAGCCTGGGTCTGGCTCAGCGTCAGTCACTGGCCATCGCACTGCTGGGAGTGATCAGCACGGCGTCGGGCTTTCTGTTGCGTTGCGGGGTCATCCTGCTGGGCGGGGTGCTGATCATCGTCGGCCGGTTGAGCCTTGGCGAACTGATGGCCTTCCAGTTCCTCATGGGCCTGATCCAGGCGCCCTTGCAGCAGCTCGCCCTGGTGGCCAACCAGCTGCAGCAGCTCGATGGCGATATGGGGCGCTTCAACGATGTGGCCGATGCGCAGACAGACCCGCTGGTACGCAGCTTCGCCCTCCCCGATGCGGCGTCAGAGGGGCGTCGCCTCTCCGGTGCGCTCGAATTGCAGCAGATCGGTTTCCAGTTCAGTTCTCTGACCCCGATGCTGTTCGCCGGGCTGGACCTCAGTCTGGGATCCGGCCAGCACCTCGCCATCGTCGGCGGAAGCGGCTCCGGCAAATCCACCCTGTTGCGGCTGATCGCCGGGCTGCAATCCACCACGCAGGGCCGGATCCTGTACGACGGCCGCCCCTGGCTCGACTGGGACGATGCCAGTCTGCGCCGTTCGCTGGCTCTGGTGGCCCAGGACGTTTTTCTACTGCCGGCCACCCTCGAGCAGAACCTCACCCTCTGGGACCCCCGCTTCAGTGCCGCGCAGGTCGTGGCAGCCCTGGAACAGGTGGGTCTG
Organism: uncultured cyanobacterium; assembly: GCA_903921295.1. Taxonomy (GTDB): domain Bacteria; phylum Cyanobacteriota; class Cyanobacteriia; order PCC-6307; family Cyanobiaceae; genus CAIXOZ01. The sequence goes on from CAIXOZ010000003.1 coordinate 12,739, forward strand.
CTGGAGGAACTGGGTGGCGCCTCAGCGTTGGCGATGCCGGTGGGGGAGGGCGGCGCCAATCTCAGTGGTGGGCAGCGGCAGCGGGTCGAGATCGCCCGGGCCCTGCTGCGGGATCCAGCACTGCTGCTGATGGATGAAGCCACCAGTGCGCTGGATGACCGGCGTGAAAGCCAGATCCTGGCGGCGGCCAAGCAGACATCGCGCACGCTGATCACGGTCGCCCATCGTCTGAAGGCCGCCATGGTCAGTGATCTGGTGCTGGTGCTGGATCGGGGTGCCGTGGTGCAACAGGGCCATCCGGACGTCCTGGCCGCCCAGGAAGGACCGTTCCAGGTGTTGCTGGCGGCAGAGCATCTGGCGTCCGACGCTGCGCTGCTCCGATGAGCCGTTCCCGTGCCGAGGCGTTACTGCGCGCCATGGCCGGGCTGCAGCAGGGCGCGGCTGAGACTGCCGTTGCGGCGACGGCGACGGATCCCAGTTGCGGCTGCCTGGCCTGGGCGATGGCGGCCCTCGATGATCCGCGGGTGATCCAGCCTCTGGCGGGCAGCTTCTCCGATCTGCTCGAGGCCAATGATGTGACCCACAGGGAAGTGAGAACCCCCCGGGATCTCACCCGGAGCGACAGCCAGATGCTGGTGGTGTTTGCCCAGGACGATGGCCGCCCGCTGGCGGTGCAGCGCCGTGGTGGGCGCACGCAGATCTATGACTCCCGCAACGGCAGGCTGCGGCCCCTGCGCACGCAAGAGGCTCTGAAGCCCTACGCCTACGAGCTCTATGCGGCGTTGCCGTCCCCACTGCACTCACCGCTCCAGCTGTTCCGGTTCAGCTTCGGCAGCACCCTCAGTGTGCTGGCCACGGTGCTGTTCAGTGCCGTGGTGGTGGCGGTGTTCAATCTCAGCATTCCCCTGCTCACCGGCTATCTGGTCGGCACAGTGCTGCCGCAGGGCGAACTGCGCCTGATCGCCGAAACAAGCCTGGTCGTTCTGCTGATCACCATCAGCGCCATGGCCTCCCAGGCCTTCAGCAGCCTTGCGACCGTGCGCCTGGAGTCGCTCCTCAATCTGCGCCTGGAGGCAGCGCTCTGGAGCCATCTCCTGCGGCTGCCGCTCAGCTTCTTCCAGACCCTCGGCGCCGCCGATCTGATCGAACGCGTCTCCGCCATCAGCCGGATGCGCCAGCTTCTGAGCAGTGGATTGCTGATCACCGCCCTTGGCCTGCTCTTCTCCCTCAGCAACCTGGCGCTGATGGTGCTCTACCAGGCCCGGCTGGCGCTGGTGGTCAGTCTGTTCAGCCTGATCAGCGCGGGGGTGATGGTCATCCTGGTGCTGCGCAGCGCCCAGCTCGAGAAGCCATTGCAGGAGGGCCAGGCCCGGCTCACCGACCTCAGCCTTCAGGCCGTGGTGGGCATGCCGCAGATCCGGGTGAGCGGCAGTGAGCCGTTCCTCTTCGAGCAATGGATCCGACGGATGCTGCCGCTGGCCAACCTGATGCGGCGGGGCGCTGCCAACAGCGATGCCCTGGCGATTCTCTCGAGGTCGCTCAATCCACTGGGGCAGGCGCTGATTTTCCTGACGCTGGTGCTGATGCTGGACGATGTGACGCGACAGGGAAGCCCGGTATCCGGCCATGCCGAAGGCCTTGTGGCCGCAGCGCCGCTGCAGCTCGTGGCCACCTTCGTGTCGTTTCAGGCCGCCTATCTCTCCTTCAACAGCCAGCTTTCCGGCATGGCCGTTCAGGTGGCCAATTCCCTGGCAAGGCTTCTGGTGCTCTGGCAACGCAGCCAGGTGGTGATGGTTGCCAGTCCGGAACAGGGATATCAGGGTGCGCTCCGTCCAGAACCCGGGTCTCTGCGGGGTGAGCTGCAGATCACCCATCTGTGCGTGCGCTACCCCGCGGTGACGACCCCGGTGCTGAAGGGGATCAATCTGCGGATTCCTGCGGGCCGCTACACCGCCATCACCGGCCCTTCAGGATCCGGCAAGACGACCCTGCTCCGCTGCATCCTGCGCCTGATCGAGCCCGAGGCGGGCTCGATCAGGCTCGATGGCTTCGATCTGCGTGAACTGGCGGTCCGGGCCTATCGACGTCAGCTGGGGGTGGTGCTTCAGAACACGCCGCTGCCCACGGGGTCGATCTTCGACATTGTCTCTGCCGGTCGCAGCGTCAGTCGCGAGGAAGTCTGGCAGGCCCTGGAACAGGCCGCTGTCGCTGACGATGTGCTGGCGATGCCGATGCAGCTGGAGACCCTGCTCAGTGAGGGATCGCTGGCGGTCTCAGGAGGACAGCGCCAGCGCCTCGGGCTGGCCCGTGCCCTGCTTGGACAGCCGAGGATCCTGCTGCTTGATGAGGCCACCAGCGCCCTCGATGCCCCCACGCAGGCAGCGATCATGCGCACGCTGGAGAGCTTGCCGATCACCCGGATTGCCGTGGCTCACCGCCTCTCCACGCTCGCCTCGGCCGATCAGATCGCGGTTCTTCGCGATGGCGTGATCAGCGAGCTGGGAACATTTGATGCGCTGCTTGCGGCCCAGGGTGGTTATCTGAGCCGGAGGCAGGACTGAGGGACCCTGTCTGTTCGTTCCTGGCTGTTGTGGGAACAGGCTCTGCCTGGATCCCCTCCTGCAGTGCCCTGGATCCTGGGCATACCCGAACCTGTGGGATGTGATCAGGAAGAACGACCTGAAAGGCAAGGGCGCATGCATGGTCTGCAGGTTGAGCGGCGATGGCTCCGGAAGTCGATGCCTGGTAGCCGGAGGAGATCTGAGCGAGGGAACCAAGCCGGAAGGAAGCACCACGCCTTCCCGTCGCACCGGCCTTGATCGGCAGCGCCAGTCCGCCCCGGGCTCCGGTGGCCGCAGGGGCCCATGCCCGCGGCCGACCCGCTCGATGGGCTGCCGGCCGTGGAGGTGCAGCCCGCGCTGCAGGCCAAACCACTGGTGCGCCAGCTCCGCGCGGGTGTCTTCGATGGACTCCCCGGCCACGAAGCGCACGTCGTGCCGCTCGAGGTGGCGGCCGCAGCAGGCGGAGTTGCGCGGAATGCCTTCAGCGTCCGCCGGCTGGATGGCCGTCAGACAGGCGCATTCCCGGTCCTGCGGGCACGTGGACAGAACCGATCCGAACGCCATCACAAAGCGAAGAGATCTGGTGCGAACTCCACCGGGTCTCAACTGAGATTGAACCGTGGGAATGGTCTGCCTCGCTTGCCATGTCCCGCCCGGTTCCCGGTCGGTCCAGGGTTGGCCGCACCAGCTCCGACCTGGTCCGGCTCTACCTCCAGGACATCGGCCGCTTTGAGCTGCTCAAGGCCGATGAGGAACTGACCCTGGCCCGCCTGGTGCAACGCCGCCAGCAGCTGCTGGGCCAGCGTCAGCGACGGGAGGGCGATGATCCGCTGCTCGCGGAGCTGAAGGATCTGGAGCGCCTGACGAGCACCAGCCTCGATCCACAACAGCGCCAGCGGCTGCAGGCGAGCCGCTACCACTGGGCCGCGCTGGAGGGACTCAGTCCGGCCCGACTTCAACAGGAGCTCCGTCAGGGGCAGCGGGCCCGCGATCGGCTGATCCAGACCAACCTGCGGCTGGTGGTGGCCGTGGCCCGTAAATACCAGAACCGCGGCCTGGAGCTGCTTGACCTGATCCAGGAGGGCACGATCGGGCTTGAACGCGCCGTTGAGAATTACGACCCCACGCGTGGCTTCCGGTTCAGCACCTACGCCTACTGGTGGATCCGGCAGGGGATCACGCGGGCGATCATCAACCAGAGCCGGCTGATCCGACTGCCGAGTCACATCGCCGACAAGCTCAACCGGCTGCAGAAAGCGGAACAGACCCTGCAGGACACCCTCGGCCGTCGCCCGAGCCTGGCGGAGCTGGCCGAAGCCACCGGCCTCGATCCGGCCAATGTGCGCCTGATCCTGGAGCGCCAACCACGGGCTGTGTCCCTCGATCGGCCCATGGGCCATGACCAGGAGAGCGAACTGGGCGACCTGATCGAAGACACCCATGCCACGCCGGAGCAGCTGCTCAGCCGCCGCGAGCTGCAACGGGAACTGCAGGACCTGCTCGACGACCTCAGCCAGCGGGAGGCGACCGTGATCCGGCTGCGCTTCGGTCTGGGCGACGACACCCCGCACACACTGGCGGAAATCGGCGAGGGTCTGCATCTCTCCCGCGAGCGGGTGCGGCAGATCGAGAGCCGGGCCCTGCGCAAACTGCGGCATCCGACCCGAAGCAACCGAGTGCATGACTACCTTCTGGCCCTCGATCGCGACGGCTGACAACGCCCCGCACACTCGCTAGGACACAGGATGTCTGCCTGAAACCCATGAGCGCTGGATCTCCTCTCGACATCGGCATCCCCGACGCCCAGCGACAGCAGATCGCCACAAGCCTCGGCCAGCTGCTCTCCGACACCTTCGTGCTCTACGGCAAGACCCACGGCTTCCACTGGAACGTGGTCGGGCCGATGTTCAACACCCTGCACCTGATGTTCGAGGGGCAGTACACCGAGCTCTGGAACGCCCTCGATGAGATCGCCGAGCGCATCCGCGCCCTCGGCTATCCCGCCCCCTACGGCGGCGCCAACTTCGCCTCCCTGGCCACGATCCCGGAAACCCAGGGGGTGCCGGCGGCGCTGGACATGGTGCGGGAGCTGGTGGCCGGCCACGAGGCGGTGGCCCGCACCGCCCGTCAGGCCTTCGCCCTGGCCGATGAGGCCAACGACCAGCCCAGCGCCGACCTGCTCACCCAGCGCCTGCAGATCCACGAAAAGACGGCCTGGATGCTGCGCAGCCTGCTTGAGGGCTGAGCCGCCGCCCACAGGCTCGAGCAGGGCGCGGTCGCAGGGGACGAGGAGCGGGGGGCCGGAGGGTCGGCCCTGCGCAGAACCCCACGGACACGATCGGTAAATTGAAGCAACGACCGAGGAGCCATGGCCAAATTCGTCTTCGTGACCGGGGGCGTGGTCTCCAGCATCGGCAAGGGGATCGTGGCCGCAAGCCTCGGCCGGCTGTTGAAATCGCGCGGCTACAGCGTCTCGATCCTGAAGCTCGACCCCTACCTGAACGTGGATCCGGGGACGATGAGCCCGTTCCAGCACGGTGAGGTGTTCGTCACCGATGACGGTGCCGAAACCGACCTCGACCTCGGCCACTACGAACGCTTCACCGACACGGCGATGACGCGCCTGAACAGCGTCACCACCGGCTCGATCTACCAGTCGGTGATCAACAAGGAACGCCGCGGTGACTACGACGGCGGCACGGTGCAGGTGATCCCGCACATCACCGGCGAGATCCGCGAGCGCATCCAGCGGGTGGCCGCCAACAGCGGCGCCGATGTGGTGATCACCGAGATCGGCGGCACCGTCGGCGACATCGAATCCCTGCCCTTCCTCGAAGCCATCCGCGAATTCCGCGGCGATGTGGGTCGGCGTGATCTGGCCTATGTGCATGTGACCCTGCTGCCCTACATCGGCACCTCAGGCGAACTGAAGACCAAGCCCACCCAGCACTCGGTCAAGGAGCTGCGCTCGATCGGCATCCAGCCCGATCTGCTGGTCTGCCGCAGCGACCGACCGATCTCCAGCGACCTCAAGGCCAAGATCGGCGGCTTCTGCGGCGTGCCCACCCGGGCGGTGATCCAGAGCCTTGATGCCGACAGCATCTACGCCGTGCCGCTGACCCTTGAGGAGGAGGGACTCTGCCGTGAGGTACTGGAGGTGCTCGATCTGGCCGACCACGACAGCGACATGGCGCGCTGGGCGCAGATGGTGGCCAAGCTGCGCAACCCCGGCCCGGCGGTGAAGGTGGCGCTGGTGGGCAAGTACGTGCAATTGAACGATGCCTACCTCTCGGTGGTCGAAGCTCTGCGCCATGCCTGCATCGACCGCGATGCCGCCCTCGATCTGCACTGGATCTGCGCCGAACAGATCGAGGAGC
>CAIXOZ010000004.1 GCA_903921295.1 uncultured cyanobacterium
CCCTGCAGAGCTTGAGGCCGATCTGGTTCTCTACAACACCTGCACGATCCGCGACAACGCCGAGCAGAAGGTCTACAGCTACCTGGGTCGTCAGGCCCAGCGCAAACGCTGCAATCCCAGTCTCACCCTGGTGGTGGCCGGCTGCGTCGCCCAGCAGGAGGGGGCGGCCCTGTTGCGTCGTGTTCCCGAACTCGATCTGGTGATGGGGCCCCAGCACGCCAACCGGCTCGAGGCCCTGCTCACTCAGGTCCACAGCGGCCAGCAGGTGGTGGCCACCGAGGAGCACCACATCCTTGAGGACATCACCACCGCCCGCCGCGATTCGACGGTCTGCGGCTGGGTGAATGTGATCTATGGCTGCAACGAGCGCTGCACCTACTGCGTGGTGCCTTCCGTGCGTGGCAAGGAGCAATCCCGCCATCCCGAGGCGATCCGACTGGAGATGGAGGGGCTTGCCGCCCGGGGGTTCAAGGAGATCACCCTGCTTGGTCAGAACATCGATGCCTATGGCCGCGACCTGCCGGGGATCACGCCGGAGGGGCGACGGCAGCACACGCTCACCGATCTGCTCCAGGCCGTGCACGACGTGGAGGGAATCGAGCGGATCCGCTTCGCCACCAGCCACCCGCGCTACTTCACCGAGCGTCTGATCGATGCCTGCGCCGATCTCCCCAAGGTCTGCGAGCACTTCCATATCCCCTTTCAGAGTGGTGATGACGATGTGCTCAAGGCGATGGCTCGCGGCTACACGGTGGATCGCTATCGGCGCATCATCGAGCGCATCCGCGATCGGATGCCTGATGCGGCGATCAGCGCTGACGTGATCGTGGCCTTCCCTGGCGAAACCGATGCCCAATACCGCCGCACCCTCGATCTGATCGAGGAGATCGGCTTCGATCAGGTCAACACCGCTGCCTATTCACCCCGTCCGAACACCCCGGCTGCCGACTGGCCCGATCAGCTCAGCGAAGCGGTGAAGGTGGAGCGCCTGCAGGAGATCAATGCCCTGGTGGAGCGCAAGGCTCGGGAGCGCAGCGCCCGTTATGCCGGCCGGGTCGAGCAGGTGCTGGTGGAGGGTCTCAATCCCAGGGATCCCGCCCAGGTGATGGGCCGCACCCGCACCAATCGGCTCACGTTCTTCCCCGCCGCCCGCAATCCTGCTCGACCCGAAGCGGGAACCTGGCAGGTGGGCGACCTGGTTGCGGTGCGGATCGAGGAGATCCGGGCGTTCTCCCTCAGTGGCTCCCTGGCCTGAAGCCCTGGCGCTGAGGGCGGGAGGTCGGTGTCCCCTGCAGGGCGATGCTGGCAATGCGGGAAGGCGCTGATACGGTTTGGCCGCCGATCCGTCGCTGTTTCATGTCCGCCGCCGACCCCTGTCACATCGGCCTGGTCTTCGGTGGAGCCTCCGGGGAACACGCCATCTCGATTCGCTCCGCCGCCACGGTGGTCGGAGCCCTGAGCCGGGGCGCCAATGCCGAGCGCTACCGCCTGAGCTGCTTTTACATCGATCGCCTCGGGCGTTGGTGGCCCCCCCACATCGCCGAGCAGGTGCTGCGGGCCGGTGAGCTCGGTCTCGACCTGCTCGGTCAGCTGGAGAGCAGTGGCACAGCCGGATTCACGGTCCTGCCCAGCGGTGCTGAGGCGGTGCAGGTCTGGTTTCCGGTGCTCCATGGTCCCAATGGCGAGGACGGCACGATTCAGGGCCTGTTCACCCTGATGGGGGTGCCCTTCGTCGGCTCCGGTGTGCTCGGATCGGCCGTGGGGATGGACAAACTGGCGATGAAGGCGGCCTTTGCTGCCGCCGGATTGCCTCAGGTGGCCTATGCCGGTCTGGACAGGAGCCAGCTCGCCGAGCCGGGTACGCCAGCGGCCGAGGCGGTGCTGAACCGTCTGGAGCAACAGCTGGGCTATCCCTGTTTCGTCAAACCGGCCAACCTCGGCTCCTCCGTGGGCATCAGCAAGGCCAGCAACCGTGCGGAGCTCGATGTCGGGCTGCGGGCTGCCGCCGCTCTCGATCGCCGTCTGGTGGTGGAGCGTGGCGTGGTGGCCAGGGAGCTGGAATGCGCTGTGCTGGGAACGGAGCGGCTGCAGGCTTCGGTGGTCGGTGAAATCTGCTTTGACGCCGACTGGTACGACTACGACACCAAGTACAGCGAGGGGCGGAGCCACACCGTCATTCCGGCGCTGGTGCCCGAGGCGATTGCCGAGCGGGCTCGCCAGCTGGCCCTGGAGGCCTGCCTGGCCGTGGATGCCAGGGGCCTGGCCCGTGTCGATTTCTTCTACGCCGAGACCTCGGGGGACCTGTGGCTGAACGAGATCAATACCCTGCCCGGCTTCACTTCCCAGAGCATGTACCCGATGCTCTGGGAGGCCAGTGGCACCTCCCTTGAGTCGCTGGTGCACCAATTGGTGCAAGGGGCACAAGAATGGGCGCTGTCCGCGTCGTCCCCAGGAGGCACGCAACCATGACCCATGGGTTGCTCTGGCTGCCGCTGCTGCTGGTGTTCGTGCTGCTGCCGGCCCTGGGCTGGCTGGAGCGCCGCCGGCAGCGCCTGTTCCGTGCCTGGGCCGAGGGGGCGGAACTGGCCAAACTCGATGGTTGCGGTGCCGCCCGGCTGCTTGATGGCCAGCTCAGCTGGAGCACCTTTGAGGCCGGTGCGCTGAAACCGGTCGGCAGCTTTGAGATCAAGCAGCTGGAGCTGGTGGAGCTGATGGCCCTGGGATCGGGCGATGCCCCGCTCACCGATGAGGCCCAGGGCAGCTGTCGCCTGCGTCTGGTCGGCGGAGGACAGCATCGGGATCTTCCCTTCGCCGATGCCGAACGGGCCCGCCGCTGGATGCAGGAGTTGATGCTTCGATCCCGTTGCGACCTCTGATGACCGAGAGCCGATCCCCGGCGGCGGCCCATCGGGAGCAGCGTCGCCGGGAGAAGCGACGTGAGCGTTGGCGCAATCTCTGGAGGCTCCTCGTGTTCAGCGCCGCCGGCAGCGGCCTGGCGATGGTTCTGCTGCGTCAGGGCTGGATGCTCCAGGGGCCGAGCCAGCTTGAGGTCCGCGGCAGCCGTCTGGTGACCACAGCGCAGGTGGTGGAGGCCGGGGCGTTGCAGTTTCCGATGCCTTTGCTGTCAGTCGAGCCCAGCCAGCTGGCCGAACGGATCAGCGCCTCTCTGCCGGTGGAGCAGGTCCAGGTCAGTCGGTTGATGCTGCCGCCCAGGCTGCGCATTCAGCTCGTTGATCGACAGGCGGTGGCCAGGGCTGAACGGCCGGGACCCCAGGGCCCCGTCGGCGGTTACGTCGACCGCCGTGGCAACTGGATGGTGCTCCATCAGCAGGGACGCCTCTCTCCCGAAGCTGCGCGGCGGTTGGTGAAGGGCTGGCAGCCTGAGCATCGCTCGGCCCTCGCCCTGATCCTCCAGCGGGCCGATCAGCTGGGCGGCACCATCGAAACGATCGAGTTCAAGGCGGATGGCAGTCTCTGGCTGCGCCTTCATCCCCTGGGCCTGGTGCGGCTCGGCCAGGGCGAGGAGTTGCTTCCGAGACGACTGGATGTGCTGGCGCATCTTTCCACGACGCTGCCGCAGCGTCTGCAGGGCCGGACTCTGGAAGCGATCGATCTCACCGATCCCAAGCATCCGGAACTGTCGTTGCCGGCGCCCCCGGCTGGCCGACAGCGTGCCGTGGGCCAACCGGCCCGCGATTGATGCTGAGCCTCCGATGGATTCCTCTGGTGTGACAGCTGCGATGGATCGCAGGGCTCCGATGGCTCTTTCAATGGTCAGGGAAGCTTCAGTAACCCATGGCGGCAACACCCAACGCCCAGCGTTAGATCGGCTGTCTAACCCTGACAACCCCTTGCGCAGCCAGGCCGAAGGCGCAAAGGTGTAACACACTTTCGTGGCCAGCCCCGGGGCCGGACATAATGCAGCCACAGAGCAACGGTGCCCAGGCTTCCACGGACGATGCCCGGAGGGGGTCTCTCTCCAGGGATATTCCCCGGGAAGTCCATCCCAGGGAATCGTTCCTCAGGGATGATGGCCCAGCATCGGAAACCCCGGATTCATTTCTCAGAGCCGTGATGTCCTCCAGTTCCAGCAGCGACAACGGCATCGTCCCCAGTCAGAACGCGCGCATTGAGGTGATCGGTGTCGGCGGTGGTGGCAGCAATGCCGTCAATCGGATGATCGCCTCCGACCTTCAGGGAGTCGGCTATCGGGTGCTGAACACCGATGCCCAGGCCCTGCTCGGCTCTTCGGCCCAGCGCCGCGTCCAGCTTGGCCAGAAGCTCACCCGCGGTCTCGGTGCAGGCGGCAACCCGGTGATCGGCCAGAAGGCGGCTGAAGAGTCACGCGCCGAACTGCAGCAGTCGCTGGAAGGTTCCGATCTGGTGTTTATCGCCGCGGGCATGGGTGGTGGCACCGGCACCGGCGCGGCTCCCGTGGTGGCTGAAGTGGCCCGTGAGTGTGGTGCGCTCACCGTCGGCATCGTCACCAAGCCGTTCAGCTTTGAAGGCCGTCGGCGCATGCGCCAGGCCGAGGAGGGCATCGCCCGTCTGGCGGAGCATGTCGATACCCTGATCGTGATCCCCAACGACCGCCTGCGGGATGCGGTGGCCAACGCCTCGATTCAGGACGCCTTCCGCACCGCTGACGACGTGCTCCGGGAGGGCGTCAAGGGAATCAGCGACATCATCACCAAGGCCGGTCTGGTCAACGTGGACTTCGCCGACGTGCGTTCGGTGATGGCGGATGCCGGCACGGCCCTGCTCGGCATCGGCGTCGGCTCGGGTCGCTCCCGTGCCCTCGAGGCGGCCCAGGCGGCGATCAGCAGCCCCCTGCTCGAATCGGCCCGCATCGATGGCGCCAAGGGCTGCGTCATCAACGTCCGCGGCGGCAAGGACATGACCCTGGAGGACATGACCACCGCTTCCGAGGTGATTTACGACGTTGTCGATCCCGAGGCCAACATCATTGTCGGTGCCGTTCTTGATGACAGCCTCGACGGTGAGATCCATGTCACCGTGATTGTCACGGGCTTCGAAAGTGGTGGCAGCTACCGCTCCGAGCGTCGGCTCGAGCCCCTGGGCCAGGTGATCAGTGCCCCTCAGGAGCCCGGTGGGGCCTCGATCCCTCCGTTTCTGCTCAACCGTCAGAACCGCTCCAGCAAGCCCTGACCCTGCCGGCTCGCCTCGGCAACCTTGTGGTGATGGCTGACCCTCAGAACGTCTGGGTGGAGTCCTGGGGCCATGGCAGCTTTCTTCAGGACGGCCGCTTGCTGATCCGTGCGGCCCCGTGGGGCCACGCCCAAGGGGCTGAGGACCTAGCCAGGCTCGGCCCGATCACCGCGTCTGTCGGACCTTGGCACTGCCGGCCGGATCACTCCAGCATCGCTGCGTTTCGGAAGCGCGTGAAGCGCTCATAGCGGTCTGGATAGCCACGTTCTGGCGCCGTCCATGGAATCGGCACGACCAGCAGAATGAAACGGTGTTCCGCTGTGTCAGCCAGGTGCCCTGATCATCTCGCTGATCGTGGGCTGATTGGGGTGACCCGGAATCCACGCCTGCTCTGAGCATCCCGTGTGGCTGCTACCTTCCGGTCCTGACCAGGTTTGGGCGTCGGGGCCGCATGGGTCCGAGTCCTCCTGATGCTAGCAAGGGTGCTGAACCGCTGAGCTCCTTGGCTTTCCGCCCCGCCGACTTCCTGAGCCTCAAGCAGGCCGGCCGGCCGATCACGGTGCTGACCGCCTGGGATGCCCTTTCCGCTGCCCTGGTGCAGGCGGCCGGTGCCGATGCCGTGCTGGTGGGGGATTCCCTGGCCATGGTGGCGTTGGGCCATGCCACCACCCTGCCGGTGACCCTTGAGGGCATGCTCCATCACGCTGCCGCCGTTGGTCGGGGCCTGCAGCCCGGGCCCGATCAGCCGCTCCTGATCTGTGATCTTCCGTTTCTCAGTTACCAGTGCGGCACCGATGCGGCCGTCGCTGCGGCCGGGCGGGTGTTGAAGGAAACTCCCGTCGCTGCGGTCAAGCTGGAAGGGGCCGAACCGGAAACGCTGGCGGCGATCGATCGCATGGTCCGCACTGGCATCCCCGTGATGGGGCATCTCGGCCTCACGCCCCAATCGGTGCATCAGCTCGGCTACCGACGCCAGGCCACGGATCCGATCAGCCAGGAGCGCCTGCGCCGCTCTGCCCTGGCCCTGCAGGAGGCCGGTTGCTTCTCGATCGTGCTTGAGCACGTCCCGGCGTCCCTGGCCGGGGCGATCACGGAGGAGCTGCTGATTCCCGTGATCGGCATCGGTGCCGGCGAAGGGTGCGATGGCCAGGTGCGCGTCACCGCCGACCTGCTCGGCCTCACCGATCGTCAGCCGCCCTTCAGCCCGGCCCTGGTCGACGGTCGCGGTCTGTTCATCGAAGCGCTGCGTGGCTGGATCGGCACCGTCAGGGAGCACCCCACACCTCCCACCAGGCCAGCATCTCCCGCAGCACCGCATTGCTGATCGCCAGGCCAGCGGGGGTCTCCAACCGCCAGCGGTCGCCTTCGATCATCAGCAACCCGCGCGCGCGGACGTCGGCGAGCCGATCCGCCAGGGCCTCCAGGGCCGCAGGCGCCAGTCCCCGCTGGCGGGCCAGCGCTCCCAGGCTCACCCCTTCCCGGCGTCGCAGTCCCACCAGCAGCAGGTCATCGAGCGGCAGGTCGTTCCCCGCCTCAGGTGCGTCAGCGGCGGATGGTGGCTGCGCGGAGTGTTGCTGCTCACGCACGGCCTCGGCGTAGCCCTCGCGGGTGCGTGGCCGGGCCCTGCGCTCGCCCCAGGGGGCGGAGGTGGCCCCCATGCCGAACCCCCACCATCCCGCGCCGCTCCAGTAGACGCGGTTATGGCGGGAGGCATGCCCAGGCAGGGCATGGTTGGAGATTTCGTACTGGCCGTAACCGGCGGCCCCGAGTCGGGCGGCGGTCTGCTCCATCAGATCGGCCGCCAGATCGGCCTCCGGCAGGTCCAGCAGGCCCCGTTGTTGCTGGCGCTCGAACACCGTGCCCGGTTCAACGATCAGGTCGTAGATCGACAGGTGGGGCGGCCTGGCTGCGATCGCTGCGTCCAGTTGCTGTTGCCACTGTTCGAGAGTCTGGCCGGGGAGGCCCTGGATCAGATCCAGGCTCCAGCTGCTCAGGCCTCCATGGCGATGTTCGCGCTGCAACCAGCCGATCGCCTGCTCGAGATCGGCGCGTCGATGCCGCCGTCCCAGTTGCGCGAGCACCGCATCGTCGAAGCTCTGGCCCCCCAGGCTGATGCGGTTCACACCGCGCCGGAGGTAGCCCCGCAGGCGCTCCTGGTCAAAGCTCGCTGGATCCAGCTCCAGGCTCACCTCTGCTCCGGGGGCGAGACCGAACCGGTCCTGCAGGGTCTGCAACAGATTGCCCACCTGGTCCGGGCTCAGCAGGGAGGGTGTGCCGCCGCCCAGATACACCGTCGAGAGGGGTGGGCCGGCGGGACTGCTGCGGATTTCGCTCTGCAGCTGCTCGAGGTAAGCGGCGATGGAGGCGGAACCGGGGGCTCCGGGCTCGGCGCTGGCGCGATCTCCCAGCGGCACCACGGCGAAGTCGCAGTAAAAGCAGCGCCGATGGCAGAAGGGAATGTGCAGATAGGCGCTGCGGGGCGGGCGCACGGCGGTCGGGGGCAGGGGCGGAGTCGGTCTCCGGCTGGAGTGAAGGGCGGCGGACGTGGCGATTCCGGAGGCTGGCAGATCACGCTCTCATGGCTGACTCATGACCGGGCAGCCTGCCGTTGCGGATGTTCCGTCCTGGCCATCGAGGTCTTCACGCCGGGTTTCTCCCGTGACGGGACGGTTACCTGGTCAGGGCGCCGGCGACGGAATCGGGCATGCTGCCCATTCGAGATGCGCCTCAGGTCCTCACGGCATGGTGGATACCCTCATCCTGGTGCTGTTCGTGATTTCCGGGGCCGCCACCGGCTGGCTCGGGGTGGATCTGCTGCCCGAATCGCTGCTGGTTCAGGCGGGAGGCCCCACCGATCATCTGCGCACCCTCCTGGGGGGCGGTGGCGCCGGCGTGGGCCTGGTGGCCGGCTTCGTGTTTCAGCTGTTGCGGCGGCGCCTGATGCAGCAGGTGCGCAGCATGCCAACCGATCTGCTGATCAGTCGCGCCGTCGGTCTGATCCTGGGCCTGCTGGTGGCCAACCTGCTGCTGGCGCCGATCCTGCTGTTGCCTCTGCCCTGGGAGGTGGTGGTGGTCAAGCCCCTGGCGGCTGTGATCAGCAATGTCTTTTTCGGAGTGTCCGGCTACAACCTGGCCGAGGTGCATGGCCGCACCCTGCTGCGTCTGTTCAACCCGACCAGCACCGAAGCCCTGCTGGTGGCGGAAGGGGTGCTCCAGCCAGCCAGCGCCAAGATCCTCGACACCAGCGTGATCATCGATGGCCGCATCCGCGGCCTGCTCTCCTGCGGGCTTCTGGAAGGCCAGGTGATCGTGGCTCAGTGCGTGATCGATGAACTGCAGCAGCTGGCTGATTCCAGTAACGCCGAAAAGCGTGGCAAGGGGCGTCGCGGCCTGAAGCTGCTGGCCGAGCTGCGGGAGCAGTATGGGCGCCGTCTGGTGGTCAACAGCACCCGCTACGAGGGTCAGGGGGTCGACGACAAGCTGCTGCTGCTCACGGCCGACACCGGCGGCACCCTGCTGACCGCTGACTACAACCTGGCCAAGGTGGCCGAGGTGCAGTCGCTGCGGGTGCTCAACCTCAGCGCCCTGGTGATCGCCCTGCGACCCGAGGTGCAGCCCGGCGATGGCCTGCAGCTGAAGATCGTCCGCGATGGCAAGGAGAACGACCAGGGCGTCGGTTACCTCGAGGACGGCACGATGGTCGTGGTGGAGGGGGCCCGGGGGCGGATCGGGGAGCGTCTGCCGGTCACGGTGACCGGAGCGCTTCAGACCCCGACCGGCCGCATGGTGTTCGCCCGTCTGGACCAGAACCCCCGCTAGGCTCCGTGACCAGGAACGGAGACAGCAGCGGATGTCGGTATCGGCGCCTTACTACGGCGATTCAGCGGTGATGCGCACGCCGCCGCCGGATCTGCCGTCGCTGTTGCTGAAAGAGCGGATCGTGTACCTCGGTCTGCCGCTCTTCTCCGACGACGATGCCAAACGGCAGATGGGCATCGATGTGACCGAGCTGATCATCGCTCAGCTGCTGTATCTGGAATTCGACAATCCCGACAAGCCGATTTTCTTCTACATCAACTCCACGGGCACCAGCTGGTACTCCGGTGATGCCATCGGCTTCGAGACCGAGGCCTTCGCCATCGCCGACACCCTCCGCTACGTCAAACCGCCGGTGCACACGATCTGCATCGGCCAGGCGATGGGCACCGCCGCGATGATTCTCAGCGCCGGTACCAAGGGGCACCGCGCAGCTCTCCCCCATGCCTCGATCGTGCTGCATCAGCCCCGCAGCGGTGCCCGCGGCCAGGCCAGTGACATCCAGATCAGGGCCAAGGAGGTGCTGCACAACAAGCAGACCATGCTGGAGATGCTGTCGGCGAACACCGGTCGCAGCGTCGAACAGCTGGCCAAGGATTCCGACCGCATGACCTATCTCACCGCCCAGGAGGCGGTGGAGTACGGCCTGATCGACCGCGTGCTCACCAGCCAGAAGCAGCTCCCAGGGCCGCTCACCGCCGCCGCCGGCGGCGGCAGCCCAGCCAATCCAGGCATCAGCTGAGAGCCCCCGTCAGCCGCCTGTCCACTCCCCTGGCGCCGCCCCAGGTTCAGACCCGCCCTTCCATCACCGGCTTCCACCGCAACCGCCATGCCCATCGGCACCCCCCGCGTCCCCTACCGCCTTCCCGGCAGCCAGTACGAGCGCTGGGTCGACATCTACACCCGCCTCGGCGTCGAGCGGATCCTGTTCCTGGGCTCCGAGGTGAATGACGCCATCGCCAACAGCCTGGTGGCGCAGATGCTTTACCTCGACTCTGAGGACAGCTCCAAGCCGATCTACCTCTACATCAATTCACCCGGTGGATCGG
>CAIXOZ010000005.1 GCA_903921295.1 uncultured cyanobacterium
ACCTCGAGGAGGTCGATGCCCTGGCCGATCGGCTGGCGATCCTCGATGGTGGCCGGGTGATCGCCGAAGGCACGCCGGCCGAGCTCAAGGCCGCCCTGGGTGGCGATCGGGTCACCCTGCGGGTGCGGGAATTCAGCGACCCCGATGAAGCCGGCCGTGTGAAATCCCTGGTGCAGGCCTGCGAGGGCGTGCGTCAGGTCGTGGTCAACCAGGCCCAGGGCTACTCGCTCAACCTGGTGATCGAGGGCGATCGGGTGCTCGAGCAGGTGCGTCAGCAGCTTCAGGAGGCCTCCCTGCCGGTGTTCGCCCTGGCCCAGAGCCGACCCAGCCTCGATGATGTCTACCTCCAGGCCACCGGCCGCACCCTGATGGATGCCGAACTCGCCGTGCAGGGCCGTCGGGATGCCAGGGCCGAGCGCAAGCAAGCGATGCGCTGATCCCTGGCCATGGGCCCCGAGGCTGAGGCCATCACGGTGATCGCCTCAGACCATCCCCAGACCCCTGCATCGTTCCATCACCGTCTCACTCGCCCCATCGTTCGGCCTGCTTTCACGCCATGACCAGCGCCACCAGCTCCTTCGAAACCCCGAGTCCTCGCGAGGAGGCTTCCGCCCTGGCTGAGATCAGCCAGGAGACCCTCGCCCTGACCGGGCGGCTGTTCATCCAGCTGCAACGACGCCCCTCCACCCTGGTGGCCGGGGTGCTGCAGCCCCTGATCTGGCTGGTGCTGTTCGGCGCCCTGTTCGCCAAGGCCCCCGCCGGTCTGTTGCCCGGCGGCGAAAGCTACGGCCGCTTTCTCGGTGCGGGCGTGATCGTGTTCACCGCCTTCAGTGGTGCCCTCAACGCCGGTCTGCCGGTGATGTTTGACCGGGAATTCGGCTTTCTGAACCGGCTGCTGGTGGCACCGCTGCGCAGCCGCAGCTCGATCGTCTTCGCCTCGGTGCTCTACATCACCGTGATCAGCCTGATCCAGAGCGTGGCGATCATGGCCACCGCTGCCCTGCTGGGCTACGGCTGGCCTGGTGGGGCCGGCCTGCTGCTGGTCCTGATCACGCTCCTGCTGCTCGTCTTCGCCGTCACCGGCCTCAGCCTCGGCCTGGCCTTCGCCCTGCCCGGCCACATCGAACTGATCGCCGTGATCTTTGTGGCCAACCTGCCGCTGCTGTTCGCCAGCACGGCCCTGGCCCCGTTGTCCTTCATGCCCTCCTGGCTGGCCTGGCTGGCGTCGATCAATCCTCTGACCCTGGCGATCGAGCCGATCCGTGCCGCCTATGCCGGCCACGCCTCCCTGACGGCGATCGTCCTTGAGGCCCCTTACGGCTCGCTGACGACAGGCACCTGCCTGGCGGTGCTGGCAGGCCTGGCCGCAGGCCTGTTCCTGCTGATCCGGCCCCTGCTGGATCGCAAACTGAGCTGAATCCAGGCATGGGACGGCCTGATCTGAAACACTGAAGTCCCACGCTTTCAGCCGCGATGCAGGCCAACCCCCGAGCCGATCGCCTGCGCCGTGGGGCCCTGGCGGGAGGGCTGATCGTGTCGGTGCAGGCACCCGAGGGTTCACCGATGCGCGACCCTCAGGTGATCGCGGCGATGGCGGAGGCCAGCCTCAACCAGGGGGCGATCGGGGTCCGGCTCGAGAGTCCTGAACACATCGGCGCCGTTCGCCGCCGCTGCCCTGAGGCCCTGATCATCGGTCTCTGGAAACGCACCCATCCCGGAAGCTCGGTGTACATCACCCCCGGTTGGGAGGAGATCCGGACGGTCTGGGCCAGTGGCGCTGATGTGATCGCCCTCGATGCCACCGACCGACAGCGCCCGGGCGGCGAAACCCTGGCGGAGCTGGTGCAACGGAGCCGGGCGATGGGAGCGACGCTGATGGCGGATGTGGATTCCCTCGAGCATGGCCTCCGGGCCGCCGCCCTGGGCTGCGCGTGGGTGGGCACCACCCTTTATGGCTACACCGAAGCCACCGCCGGCCTCAGGCCTCCCGCCTGGGATCTGCTGGAACCGCTCCGCGCACAGCTGCCGACCGCGACGACGCTGATCTGCGAAGGGGGCATCGCTTCCGCGCAGCAGGCCCGCCAGGCCCTGAACCAGGGGGCGGACGCGGTGGTGGTCGGCACCGCGATCACTGGGGTGGACCTGCAGGTGGCCGCCTATCTGGCCGCGATCAACGGGCCGGGCCCCGGCTGAGCGCCTGAGCAGACCAAGCCTTTTGAGGCCCCCGCCGCGGTACGGACAACGCCGGAACCGACCAACGGGGTGATGGACACCCGGGCCGGCCGGAGCGCTGGCCATCTGGACGCGGACCATCTGGACTCGGACCGTCTGGAGCCTGAGCGCCTGCAGAAGCCCTGACGCTGCTCAGTGCGCCTGCTTCTCCAGAAGGGCCAGGGCCCGGTTCGCCATTTCCAGGGTCAGATTCAGCTGCTGCGCCTGGGCACTGGCGGCTTCGAGATCGGCCGCAGCCGGTCGCTTGAAGATGATGAAGGTGTGCGGACCGGCGTGCTGCAGGCCGACCAACTCCCATCCCTGCTGGCCCTGCCCATTGAGGAACTGGGCCAGCTGCTGACCGGGATCGTCGGGCGGGGCCGGCTTCGGGGACGTTGCCGGCTGAGGCGCGTAGAAGCCGGGGAATTCCTGCTTCAGGTACTCCGGACTGAACACCGGCGTGGCGCGTTCGGGCGTGGCACCAACGGGACCGGCCGCCGGCCCCGGGGCCGGCTCAGCGGGGCCGGCTGGGGAGGTGGAGGGTTCGATGTTGATCCGGATCACGTGATACTCCCAGCGCTGCATGCCCCTGCCCGATCCGAAGCGATGACCTGAATCCTAGGGAGCCCGTCTGGCCCGCATCACCGACCGGAAGAGGCGACCAACCCTCCGTGGGGGAACACCACGCAGCGGCTGGCCGGGGGAGTGACAGCAAGACATCCGTAGCTGCAAGGAAACCGTGACGGACTCCCGGAACCTGTGGACTGAAGGATGGCCAGCCGCCAGCTCACGCGCCGGACAGGCAGCGCAGGCTGGCGGCTGAGACGATCACATCATGCCGGGCATCCCCATGCCGCCCATCCCACCCATGCCACCCATGCCGCCCATGCCACCGGCGGGAGCCGCCGGGGCGGCGGGTTCAGGCTTGTCGGCGATCACCACCTCCGTGGTGATCAGCAGCGAAGCGATGGAAACCGCGTCCTGCAGAGCCAGGCGCACCACCTTGGCGGGATCAAGAATGCCCGCAGCCAAGAGATCTTCGTAGCGGCCATGAAGGGCGTTGTAGCCCAGGCCCAGGCGGAGCACCTCTGCTGCCACCACCGCACCATCGGCACCGGCATTGCTGGCGATCTGGCGCAGGGGCGCGCTCAGGGCCTGGCGAACGATCTCAACCCCCGTACGCTCATCGCCGCTGAGGGTGGACGCCAGTTGATCAAGACCTGCAGCGAGCTGAACCAATGTGGTGCCACCGCCGGCGATGATCCCTTCCTCCACCGCCGCCCGGGTGGCGTTGAGGGCATCTTCGATCCGCAGCTTGCGGTTCTTGAGCTCGGTTTCGGTGGGAGCACCCACCTTGATCACGGCGACGCCGCCGGCGAGTTTGGCGATCCGCTCGCTCAGCTTTTCCCGGTCGTAGTCGGAATCGGTGGCTTCAAGCTCACGCTTGATCGCGGCGACCCGATCCTGAACGGCCTGCTGATGCTCCCCGGTGGCCACGATCGTGGTGCTGTCCTTGGTGATCGTGATCCGACGCACCTTGCCGAGGTCGGCGAGGGTGGCCTTGTCGAGGGTCATCGCCTGGTCCTCAGCGATCACGGTGGCGCCGGTGAGGATGGCGATGTCCTG
Organism: uncultured cyanobacterium; assembly: GCA_903921295.1. GTDB lineage: Bacteria > Cyanobacteriota > Cyanobacteriia > PCC-6307 > Cyanobiaceae > CAIXOZ01. The sequence continues at coordinate 3,838 of CAIXOZ010000005.1, forward strand.
CAGGGCGGCCTTGCGACGCTCGCCGAAGGAGGGAGCGCGCACGGCCGCCACCTGCAGCACGCCACGGTTCTTGTTGACCACCAGGGTGGCGAGGGCCTCGCCATCAACCTCTTCCGCCAGGATCACCAGCGGTTGGCCGGCCTTGGACACCGCCTCAAGGATCGGCACGAGGTCGGTGATCGTGCTCAGCTTGCGGTCGGTGACCAGCAGCAGAGCCCCCTCGAACACGCACTCACGACGGTCGTTGTCGGTGACGAAATAGGGGGAGCTGTAGCCGCGATCGAAGGCCATGCCCTCGGTGATCTCGAGCTCGGTGGCCAGGGAGGTCGATTCCTCCACGGTGATCACACCGTCGGCGCTGACCTTGGCCCTCGCCTCGGCGATCATCTGTCCCACTTCCACATCGCCGCCGGAGCTGACCGTGGCGACCTGACGGATGCCGTCGCCATCCACGGCCTGGGCCCGCTGTTCGATGCCGGCGACGACGGCCGCGACCGCCTGCTCCATGCCGCGACGGAGACCGACCGGGTTGGCACCGGCGGCGACGTTCTTCAGACCTTCCCGCACCAGGGCCTGGGCCAGCACGGTGGCGGTGGTGGTGCCGTCGCCGGCCTTGTCCTTGGTCTTGGTGGCCACCTGCTGGATCAGCTTGGCGCCGATGTTCTCGAACGGATCCTCAAGGCTGATGTCCCGGGCGATCGAGACGCCGTCGTTGATGACATCGGGAGCACCGAAGGATTTCTGGAGCACCACGTTGCGCCCCTTCGGGCCGATGGTCACCCGCACGGCGTCGGCAAGGGCGTTGACCCCACGCTCGAGCGAAGCGCGGGAAGCGTCGGCGAACTGGATGAGCTTGGCCATCAGCTGGTCGTCAGTCGATCGCTACAGAGTCCCACAGGCCCCTGCGCGGCACCGGCCCTCCGCTGGTGGGGAAAGCCGAATGTTCGCTTGGCTCGGCGATCCGATCCCGATAGGGTCGCCCCATGGACGAGATGCTCGAGACAACGCTCGAGGCCCTGGCCGGCCAGCCGGACAGCCTCGGCATGACCAAGGCGATGGCCTTCCTGCTCATCGCCGGCCTCGGCCTGGCGATGGCGCTGATCTACATCCCCCTGCGGGTGTTCCTGACCGTGACGGCCCGCAGCCGGCGCCTGCGGCTGCTGCAGCGCATCCGCCGGCTGCGCGACGAACTGGGCCAGCCGGTCCCCCCTGAGGGACTCCCCAGGGGGTGACCAACCTCAGCGCATCACCATGCCACCGTCGACCTGCAGCACCTGACCGGTCATGTAGGCGGCGGCGGGATCAGCGGCCAGGAAGCGCACGGCACCGGCCACCTCATCGGGTTGGCCCATGCGGCCCAGGGGAATCGCCGCCAGGATCGGCTCCACGTTCAGGTCCTTGGTCATGTCGGTGGCGATGAAGCCCGGTGCCACGGCATTGACCGTCACCCCGCGGCTGGCGAATTCAGCGGCACAGCTTCGGGTGAAACCGATCACCCCGGCCTTGGCGGCGCTGTAGTTGGCCTGGCCAGGGTTGCCCATCAGACCCACCACCGAGGTGATGTTGATGATCCGGCCGCTGCGGGCCTTGAGCATGCTGCGACTGACGGTGCGGGTGCAGAGGAAGACACCGGTGAGGTTGAGATCGAGCACGCTCTGCCAGTCGGTGGTCTTCATCCGCATCAACAGACCATCGCGGGTGATGCCGGCGTTGTTCACCAGCACATCCAGCTGCCCCTCGCGCTCGAGCACCGCCTTCACCATCGCGTCCACCTCGCCCTCGTCGGCGACATTGGCCTGGTAGCGCCAGGCTTTTCCACCGCTGGCCTCGATCTCGGCCACCACCGCCTCTGCAGCGTCCGGGGAGCTGGCGTAATTGACCACCACCGTGGCACCATCTGCCGCCAGCTCGAGGGCGATCGAGCGGCCGATGCCGCGACTGGCCCCTGTCACCAGAGCGACCTGACCGGAGAGACGGTTGGCAGGGGACATGGCAGGCAAGAACGAGAGGATTCGTTGTCGGCGATCGTATGCCCGTTCGGGTCGACCCTCGCGGCGGGTCCGGGCCAGGCGCACGGATCGGTCTCCAGTGGCTCAGGGCCGGGCCGCGATGCGCCCCGTCAGGAGGGCATGCCTTCAATGCTGACCAGGGCCGGACCCAGCAGTTGGCCGAGGGCCTGGAGCTGATCCGGACTGCCGAGCGCCACGAGCAGCTGACCAGGGGCAAGACGGATCTCACTGCCTGGATTGGCGATCAGACCGGCCGGCGTGCGGATCGCCAGCACCAGCGCTCCGGTGCGGCGACCGATCTGGAGATCGGCGAGGCTGCTGGCATTGAGGCTGCCGAGCCGGACCGGGTCATCACTGAGCTGGAACTCCTCGATCTCACAGTCGGATCCCGCGAGCAGCTCCATGAAGTTCACCGCCAGGGGCCGCAGGGCGGTCGCTGCCATCGTGCGCCCACCCGCAACGTAGGGGCTCACCACCTGGTCCGCACCGGCCAGACGGAGCTTGGCCTCGGCTTCGCCACTGTCGGCACGGGCAATCAGACGCAACCGCGGCGCCAGGCCCCGGGCACTGAGGATCACATACAGATTGGCGGCATTGCTGGGCAGGGCCGCCACCAGGGCGCGGCAGTGGCCGATGCCGGCCTCCTGCAGGGTTTCATCGAGGGTGGCATCGGCCTGGAGCACCCTCAGGCCGCGTTGAATCGCCTCGGCGGAGCGGTCCGGATCCATCTCCCCCACCAGGGTATCGATCGACTCCGCGCTCAGTTGTTCGGCGATCTCCCGGCCGATCCGGCCGTAGCCGCAAAGGATCACGTGGTTGTGCATGCGATTCAGCTGGCGGCGGTAACGGCGTTCGCGCAGGCGGCGGAAATACCCGGAATTGGTCAATTCCAGCAGGCTCTGGACGGTCAACTGCACCACCGCCAGGCCGCCGACGATCAGAAGCGCCGTCACGACCCGACCGCCACCATGGAGGGTTGGGGTGTGGGGATCGCTGAAGCCGAGGGTGCTGAGCGTGATCAACACCATCCAGTAGCAGTCGCCCCAGTCCCAGTGCTCCACCAGCCGGTAGCTGACGGCACCGCCATTGATCACGGCCACCAGCGCCAGCAGGGGCAGCAACCAGGGCTGGGAGGTCCGCCACAGGGGGAGCGGTCGGAAACGCGGGCCTGACCTGGGCCGATCGCGGAGGGCGGATCGGAGCACCGGGCGGATCATCCCAGCCCGAGCGCCTGCAGGACGCCCTCCGGCGCCAGGGCAGCGAGATCATCAGGGGCACCGATGGCCTGCACCCCCTGGCGGACCGGCAGGCTGTCGGCGGGGCGGCCCAGGGCCACCAGGGGAATCCCCAGCAGCAGCGCCAGTTCCGAAACCACCGGGGCACTGCTGAGCACCACATCCACGCTCGCCACCTGGGCGGCGCGTTCGAGCAGCGACCCCTGAGGCAGAGCCTGCTGGCAGCGCAGCCCGCCGATGCGGCTGCGGATCAGGCCCGGCAGCGCCTCCCAGCGATCTGAAGGCCAATCGATGGAGCCGCCGGCGGGGGCGAGCAACAGCAACGGTCCATCACCAGCCGGCTGGGCGGCGATGGCGCGATCGAGGGCCTCGCGCGGCAGGCTGAGGCGGAAGCTCTCCGCGACCGGGGGTACCCCGAGGCGCTGCAGCCAGGGCTGCAGCCGCTGGCTGGGCCAGCCCTGCCCCGGCGGCGTCAGCGCGATCGTTTCGGTGGCGGAAAAGCCTCGCTCGGAGATCCGGGTGGGGATGTGGCTCATCGAGAGCATCAGATCCACCTGACGGCCCTCGGCCAGGTTGAAGCAGACCTGAAAATCCGGATCGCGCACCGAACCGAGCAGATTGGCCCAGTCGGCCAGGGTGGCGGAATCGAACGGGAAGGGGATCACCCGCTCCACGGCCGGCAGCAACGACCAGGCCGGCCCCGACGTCGGTGGACAGACGACCTGGAGCTGGGCCTTGAGGGCGGAAGCGACGGCGGCCGCCGCCGGCAGGGTCTGGAGCTGGTTCGCCAGATCGCCCGGCACAATCAGAAGCACGCGCATCGGGGCGGTTCGGCGCAGTCGGCAAGTGGTCTGATTGTATGGATCCCATCCCGTCCTGCCCATCGCCAGGGACCCGCTTGTGCATCTGCTGATCGCCGCCGCCGGAAGCGGTCGCCGCATGGGCGCCGCCGGCAACAAGTTGCTCCTTGAGGTGGCCGGCCGGCCGGTGCTGGCCTGGACCCTGGATGCGGCCCTGGCCTGTGAGGCGATCGTCTGGATCGGCGTGGTCGGCCAGCCGGTGGATCAGGAGGCGATCACGGCGATCGTGGCGGCGGCCCGCCCGAACCGACCGGTGGTCTGGATCCAGGGGGGGGACACCCGCCAGGAGTCGGTCAGCTGCGGGCTGGCGGCCCTTCCCGCCGAGGCCTCAGGGGTGCTGATTCACGATGGCGCCCGCTGCCTGGTGGAGCCGGAGCTGTTCCAACGCTGCGGCGCTGCGGTGCAGGCCGGCCGTGCCGTGATCGCCGCCACCCCCGTCACCGACACAATCAAACAGGTGGACGACGGTGGCACGATCACCGCCACCCCCGATCGCAGCCGTCTCTGGGCCGCCCAGACGCCCCAGGGATTCCCGGTGGAACAGCTGCGCCAGGCCCATGCCACGGCCCGCGAGCGGCAGTGGAGCGTCACCGATGACGCGGCCCTGTTCGAGCGCCTCGGTCTGGCCGTGGAGGTGCTGGAGGCCCCTCCCTCCAACATCAAGCTCACGACCCCGTTTGATCTGACCGTGGCAGCGGCGGTGCTCCAGGCACGAGGCTGAGGCTGGCACTGCCATCGGCACCGGCCTCCAGGCAGGCGGTCACCCCCAGGGGCAGGGCCGCATTGCCGGGCGCATGGCCCACGGGCAGATCAGCCACCACCGGGATGCCGAGGTCGGCGGTGCGCTCCCGCAGCACCTCCTCCACGGTGAATGAGCGAATCGGATCGGCCGGATCGGCCGGCTCCTCGCAGTGCAGGAAATTGCCGAAACCGATCGCCGCCAGCTGCTGCAGCGCGCCTGCGAGGCGCCAATGGGTGAGCAGACGATCGAGGCGGTAGGGGGCTTCGCCCACATCCTCAAGGATCAGCACCGCGCCGGCCAGCGCCGGCAGATGGCCGGTACCGAGCAGATGGGTGGCCACGGTCAGGTTGCCCACCAGCAGAGGGCCCTGCGCCCGGCCCGGAACCCAGGTGCGGCCGGACAGCGGCGCCAGGGGCGCGCCGAACAGCAGCGAACGGAGCCGCTCCTGGCTCCAGGCCGGTTCTGCCGCCAGGGTGGTGAGCAGGGGCCCGTGAATGGCACCGCGATGCCCCTGGGCCAGCTGAGCCCAGAGAAGACTGGTGACATCGGAAAAGCCCAGCAGCCAGCCATCGCCAAGGGCGGGCTGGGCTTCAAGCAGCCGTGCCGCGCCCCAGCCGCCCCGCAGGCAGGCGCGCAGGGCTGGCGCCGGGGTGCCCAGGTGCAACAGATCAGCGGCTCGGGCCCGGTCGTCACCGGCGAGATAGCCCCAGCGCCGCTGGGCTCCATCGCCCTCCAGCACCTCCAGCCCCCAGGCGCGCAGGAGGTTCAGGCCGGCATCCAGGCGCTCCCGGTCCGCCAGGGCCGAGCTGGCGGCCACCAGTCGGACCGGATCACCCGCCCTGAGCGGTGGCGGCAACGGCCGGATCGGCAGGGGTCGGGCCCGGATGGTCATCCGACGCGGCCGAGGATGAGGGCCAGCAGCAGCAGGGATCCGAGCAGCACCTGACGCTGGAAATGGCGGCCATAGCCCGAAAAGCCCGGCCGCTCCAGCATCCACCCCTCCCGGGTCATGCCGCAGGCGGCCACCAGCCACAGCGGCCAGAAGGCCGGGCCGATGCCGGAGAGAAACGCCGCCGCCGCCAGGGCCAACGCCGCCAGTCCGTAGCAGAGCCGCACCGTCAGCGGCGCCAGCGCCCCGAGCGTGAGGGCGCTGCTGCGCAGACCGAGGGCGGCATCGTCACGGCGGTCACTCATCGCGTAGACGGTGTCGAAGCCGAAGGTCCAGAGCACGGCGGCGAGCCAGGCCAGCGCCACGGTGGGCAGCGGCGTGAGCGAGCCGGCGGCGGCCGCCCAGGGAAGCAGCACCGCGAAGCCCCAGCAGAGGGCCAGCACCAGCTGGGGCAGGCCGAACCAGCGCTTGGCGGAGGGGTAGACGAGCACCGGCAAACCGGTGGCCCAGGCGAGCTGGAGGCAGAGGCTTCGGTTCGGGGCCGGCAGGGCCTGCAGCACGGCATAGGCGGCCGCGATGCAGAGAAGCAGCAGCACCCAGGCACTGGCGACGCTGACACGGCCCGAGGCCAGCGGACGGGTGCGGGTGCGCTCGACCGCTGGATCAAAGCGTCGATCCCAGAGATCGTTGACCACACAACCGCCACCACTGACAGCGAGGCCACCAAGCACGATCCAGCCCACCAGTGTTGCCGCGGGAGGCTGGGGCTGCAGCCAGAGGGCCCAACCCGCCGGCACCAGCAGAATCAAACGACCACTGGGCTTGTCCCAGCGCAGCAATTCCAGCCAGGCCCTGAGCACGACACCACCGAGGCTGCCGGCACCCTAGGGCTGAAGGCAGGGGGCTCTGCCCGACCGGCAGGGCCCATCCGCGGGAGTGACCGGCCCCAGCGGCTGGAGCCCCTGCCCGCGCTGCGGTCACGACGATGGCGCGGCGAGAGGCGTTCCAGCCACGGAATGGAAACGGTTGATGGGCGAGCGGAGGCGCTTTCTGGCTGGGGCGGGTGGCAAAGTGGCGCCTGCCGGCCGCCGCCCCGATGGTTGCAAGCCCCTCCCCTGCTGCGCCCCCCGGCCTGCGGCGCGTGGCCGCCATCGACATCGGCACCAACTCGATCCATCTGCTGATCGCAGCGATCAACCCCGACCTGCACTCCTTCAGTGTGGTGCTGGTGGAGAAGAGCACGGCCCGGCTCGGCGAGCGGGATCCGATCAGCGGGGCCCTCTCCGAGGCCGCGATCGAGCGCGGCTTCCGAACCCTGCAGCACTGCCGCGAACTGGCCGAGAGCCATGGTGTTGAGGCGATCGTCACCGCCGCCACCAGTGCCGTGCGCGAAGCCCCGAATGGCCGCGACTTTCTCCAGAGCGTTCAGGAACAGATCGGTCTGACGGTGGATCTGATCAGCGGCCCGGAAGAAGCGCGTCTAATCTACCTGGGGGTGCTCTCGGGCATGGCCTTCGGCGATCAGCCCCACCTGATCCTCGACATCGGTGGAGGGTCCACCGAACTGGTGCTGGCCGATGGACGCGACAGCCGCGCCCTGACCAGCACCCGGGTGGGTGCGGTGCGCCTGCAGCGGGATTTCATCGATCAGGATCCGCTGCCACCGGAGCGACGATCCTTCCTGACGGCCTTCATCCAGGGCGCCCTGGAACCGGCGGTGCTGCAGGTGCGCCAGCGGATCGAGGCCGGGGAGGCGCCGGTGATGGTGGCCACGAGCGGCACCGCCATGGCCATCGGCGCTCTGGCTGCCGCCGAGGAGGAGCGCCCGCCCCTCAAGCTTCAGGGCTACCGGATCAGCCGCCAGCGGGTCGATCAGCTGGTCGATCGCCTGGTGGCGATGACGCCCGAACAACGGCGGGCCCTGCCGGCGATCAATGACCGCCGGGCCGAGATCATCGTACCCGGGGCTCTGATCCTGCAGACGGCGATGCGGATGCTGGCGGTGCAGGAGCTGGTGGTCTGCGATCGGGCCCTGCGCGAAGGGCTGATCGTGGATTGGATGCTGCGCCAGGGCCTGCTGGAGGATCGTTTTGCTTACCAGAGCAGCATTCGCCAGCGCAGCATCCGCCATCAGGCCCAGCGCTTCGGCGTTGATCTGGCCCGGGCCGAGCGGGTGGCCACCCTGGCCCTGAGCCTCTACGACCAGACAGTCGGCCAGCTCCATCAGGACAACGGAGCCGGTCGGGAGCTGCTCTGGGCGGCAGCGATGCTGCACAGCTGCGGCCAGCACATCAATGTCGGCGCGTACCACAAGCATTCCTGGTACCTGATCCGCCACGGCGAGCTGCTCGGCTACTCCGATGGCGAACACCTCATCGTCGCCGCCATTGCCCGCTACCACCGGCGCAGCCTGCCCAAGAAGCGGCATGAGGCCTGGCAGCTGCTCGACAGCCGCGAGGACCGCCGCCTGGTGGGGGGGATGGCCCTGCTGCTGCGGCTGGCGGCCGCCCTGGATCGAAGGCCGGAAGCGCGGCTCTCGGGCCTGAGCGCCACCGTGGCCGATCAACAGCTGCGGATCACGCTCCACCCGGGCGACCCCGGCCTCGACCTGAGCCTGGAGCAGTGGAGCCTGCGGGGCTGCGCCGCAGCCCTGAAGGAGGCCACCGGCCATGAGCTGGTGGTGCACTGACGCCAGCCCGACCAGTTGCTGCAGGTGGATTCAAAGGATCGGATGGCGACGATCACGGATCTGTCGCCCGCCGATGGCGTGGCCATCGTGCAGCGACTGCCCGGCCGCCGCCGCACAACGGGCAGCTGATCGCCTGAGGGACTCAGTCGGGAGTCGCCGGCAGGACCTGAACGCGGCCATCGGGCCTGATCCGCCACCAGACCTGGTCGTCAATGCGGCCAAGAACCCGGGCAGGCCTGGAATCGGTACGCAACTGAATCAGATCGGGGCGACCGGACCGGATCATCAGGCCATCAGCGATCGGGAAGCGCTGCTCTCGCTTGAGCAAGCCGTAATGGAGACGCTGACCACGCCCGTTGCGCACCTCCAGCCAACTGCGGCCCAAAGGCTGCAACAGCACCTCGCCAGGACCGACACCGACGGAGACCGGGGCCTTCACAGGCGCGACGGGCCGGCGCACTGCGGCAGCCAACGGTGGCCGATCCATGGGGACACGGGCCCCCGGGCGCCAGAGAACAGCCGCGCCAGAGGCCACACCGACCAGAAGCGTCAGGGCCATCAACGGCCTCAGCCAGACCCTGTTGGACGCCTGAACGGGCAAGGAGGTCTCGCGAAGCGCCTGCCCATGGCGGTTGCCACGCTCACCAGGCGGCTCGGACGCAAAAGCGCCGGTGATCCCGTTGGCGGCAACAACACCAGAAGAGGCCGCCTGGGCGACAGCGGCGGCAGCAGAGGCGGCCGTCGCCCTGGCGGCCGTGGCCTTGCCAGGCGAAGCCGGCGCAGGCAGCGACTTCTGGCACTGGCGCAGGGCCTCGATCTGAACGTCAACGGAGAGTTCGAGGAAGCTGGCGATACGCCGGGCATGGGCGATCACGAACACCAGCTCCGGCAACCGGGCCAGCTCCCCCTCCTCGAGGGCCTGAAGCTGTTCGATTCCCATGTGCAGGCGCCGGGAAAGTTCCCCAAGCGAACACCCCCTGCCCTGGCGACCCTCCCGCAAGGCCTGTCCAAGGGCCTTCATGCTGACCTCAAGGGGTGACGGCGCCATCGTGTCGAGCTTGGGATCAGCCGGCATGCACCAGTCCGAAGAAGTGAAGGGTGGCGAAAACGCCATTCTTAGCTGATTTATCTTATCAGCGGCATGCAAATCGTCGAATTTTCACTAATCGGTAGCACAGCGCATCCATCAAGAACGCCACGCGCACAATCTGCATCAATCCAGCGCACCACCCGGCCATGGCAGTGACCTGCACCGCGATCCGCACGGCGACCGGTACAGCGCTTCCACCGACCGAAGCCAACAACCTGATCGGATGGGAACAGCCGACCCTCTGCCAACGCATCTCCCCCCGGGTGGGCGCGCACCGTCCGCTGCTGAACTGCGGCATCGCTTCAGCACCTCCGGGAGCCAGCCATTCAGGCACGATCGGCTTCTGCGCCGCTGGCGGCCAGAACCGCATCACCGGTGCCAGCAGGGACGATGGCGCCGGCATGCCTCCGATCGCCCCCGGAGAACGGGATCGCAGGAGTGCAGCGCGCTCCAGGTCTCTCTCCGACCACAACACAGCCGCGACGGCGCCCTGACCGGAAGGAGGCTCCTGCCGACCGGCCGGAGCCTGGACACGCCAACCGACGGCGCTTTCCCAGGGCTGGTGGTCAGGACTGGAGTCTGAATCCCACCGACCGGTGCCGAGAGGGGAAACCGCGCCCAGGCAGGGGACGGTCGGAAGGAAAATTCAGTGGGCGATACTGGATTCGAACCAGTGACCCCTTCCGTGTGAAGGAAGTGCGCTACCGCTGTGCTAATCGCCCGCACTGGTGAATCTTAAACCACGACCGCTCCCACCCAGGCTGCAGTGCCCCGGTCCCTGAGGCCGGCACGGCAGGGATGAGCATCGGAGGCCCACGGGGCTCCACCCTCGCAGGCGGCAACCAACGATCAGCGACGATGGCCTCAGACCACGCTCGTTTCTGTGAGCACTGACGACCGTCCCGCCCCTTCAGCCCACGAGCGCACGGAAGCACCGGGCTCTGCCGCTGCTGCTGCCTCCGCTGCTACTGCCGGCCCGGAGCCTGGCCATGAGGGCGACACCAGCCCCGCGGACGCTGACGGGTCGATCGAAGCCGTTGACGTTCTGATCGTCGGGGGCGGCGTCTGCGGCACAGCCCTGCTGTTCGAGCTGGCCCGCTACACCGACATCGAACGGCTGATGCTGGTGGAGCGCTACGGGCAGCTGGCGCAGGTGAATTCCAAGGCCACCAGCAACAGCCAGACGATTCACTGCGGCGACATCGAAACCAACTACACCCTTGAGAAAGCGATCCGGGTGAAGCGCACGGCCGAGATGATCGTGCACTACGCCGAGCTGCTCGATCCGGCCACCCGGGACCGTTGCGTTTTCTCGACCCCGAAGATGGTGCTGGCCGTGGGAGCCGCTGAAACGGCCTTCCTGCGCCAGCGCTTCAAGGACTTCTCACCCCACTTTCCAGCGATGGAACTGCTCGAGAAGGAGCAGATCGAGGTCTGGGAACCGCGGGTCGCCCGACGCCATGGAGCCCTGCGCCAGGAAGAGCTGCTGGCGATCGGCATCCGCAACACCTTCACCGCCGTCGACTACGAGGCTCTGGCCGAATCCTTCGTGGACCAGGCCAGACAGGCGATCAGCGCGAGCGGGCGCCAGCTTCAGCTGCGGTTGCGGACCACGGTGGAGCGGATCCAACCGCAGAACGATCAGACCTTCCTGGTCACCCTGGTGCCGACGGTTGGGGGCACGGCAAAGACCGTGCGCGCCAGGCATGTGGTGGTCAACGCCGGCGCCCACAGCCTGTTGATGGCCCAGCAGCTCGGCCATGGCCTCGAATACTCCTGCCTGCCCGTGGCCGGCAGCTTCTACTTCACTCCCGACCTGCTGCGTGGCAAGGTCTACACGGTTCAGAACGACCGTCTGCCCTTCGCCGCCATCCACGGCGATCCCGATGTGCGCGCTCCCGGCCAGACCCGCTTCGGGCCGACGGCGCTGCTGCTGCCGCTGCTGGAACGCTACCGCCTGGCCTCGTTCTTCGAGTTCCTGAGGGTGCTGCGGCTCGACTGGGCCGTGCTGACGGTGCTCTGGCAGCTGTTCCGGATCGCCGACATCCGCAATTACATCTTGAAGAACCTCCTGTTTGAGGTGCCCTGGCTGCGGCGGCGGCTCTTCCTGCGGGATGCCCGCAAGATCGTGCCCGACATGGCCCTCGAGGATCTGCGCTTCGCCAAGGGCTACGGCGGGGTCAGACCCCAGCTGATCAACAAGAAAGAGAAACGCCTGATGCTGGGGGAAGCGAGGATCGATGCCGGACCGGGGCTGGTGTTCAACGTGACGCCCTCCCCCGGCGGCACCTGCTGCCTGGGCAATGCAGCCCAGGATCTGGAACGGATCGTCGAGCGTCTCGGCTGCGGCTTTGATCGCCAACGCCTAGAGCGGGAGCTTTACGGAGAGGGCTGAACCGGGTCGCCGTCGTCGATGCCCCCACGGAACAGGTGGTTGTGGCTGGCGGAATAGAGCCGGGAACGGGCCGCTTCCGGAGCCGCCAGAGCCGGACTCACCACATAGAGCGTGGTCCGGATCAGGTCGCGTTCGCGACTGGTGGCCGCCATCTTCTCCAGGGGCACCACCGTGATCCATTGATCCGGCCAGCTGACCCGGTAGCCGATCGCCACCGGCGTCTGGGGGGGGTAGTGGCGCAGCAGTTCCGTCTGCACCTCCTCCACATGACGCGCACTCAGATAGAGGCACAGGGAGGCCTGCAGACTGGCCAGACGCTCCAGGGACTCCCGCTCCGGGGTGCCGGTACGGCCACCGGCACGGCTGAGCACGATCGTCTGCACCAGGCCTGGAATCGTGAGCTCGCTCTGCAGGGCCGCCGCCGTGGCCTGATAGGCGCTGAGGCCCGGCACCACCTCAACGCCGATGCCGGCATCGGCAAGGCGGCAGATCTGTTCATTCAGGGCGCCGTAGAGACACGGGTCGCCATCGTGCAGGCGCACCACCCGCAACCCGGCCCGGGCCCGATCGACCACCACCGCCAGCACCTCCTCGAGGGTGAGGGTGCTGGTGCGGATGCGTTCGCACGTGGGCGGTGCCAGGGCCGCGATCTGGGGACTGAGCAGAGAATCGGTCCAGACGAGCACCTCGGCGGACTCAATCAATCGAGCCGCGCGCAGGGTGAGCAGATCGGGGGCGCCGGGGCCACCGCCGACGATGTGAACCAGGGAGGAAGGGGTGGTGCTCATGCCTGCACCCCATCGTTGCCCTTGGGCCACAGCAGGGATGACGCCGGGTCGCGGCCGGCGACACGCCAACGCCACCAGAGACCGACACCGCCGATGGTGATCAGCACCAGGCTGATCAACTGGGCCATGCGCAGGCCTCCGGCACAATCCGGAGGGGCCGAGAAAAGGCAGAGGGGATCAAGCCTGAGGGCCTCAATCCAGACCCGGCCACTGCTGTAGGCCATCAGATAAACACAGCCCAGAGCTCCTGAGGGCAGGCGGATACGGCCGCGGCTCGTCAACCGGAACAGCACCAGCAACAGGGCGCAGACCCCCAGATTCCAGAGCGATTCGTACAGGAAGGTGGGGTGGAAGGTGGTGAATCCCTGGTACCGGAGGGGAATGCGACCACTGTCGTGGATCGTCAACCGCCAGGGGAGGTCGGTGGGGAGACCGAAGGCCTCGGAATTGAAGAAGTTGCCCCAGCGGCCGATCGCCTGGCCCAGCGCCACCGACGGCACCACCACATCCACCAGCGTCCAGAAGGGAAGCCTGCGCAACCGGCAATACAGGATCGTCGCCAGGGTGCCGCCGATCAGGGCGCCATGGATCGCGATCCCTCCCTGCCAGATGTAAAGCGCCTGAATCGGATGCGGCGCAAACTGACGCCACTCAAAGATCACGTAGTAAGTGCGGGCACCGATCACGGCCGAGAGCACCATGATCGGCAACAGGTCAGCGATCACCGCCGGATCGAGACTGCGTTCGCGGCCAAGGTGGGTGGAAAGGCTCAGGCCCACCAGCACGGCCAGGGCGATCAGCAGCCCATACCAGCGCAGTGGGATCGGCCCGGGGAGCATCTCTCCAGGGGAGGTGAACACGAAGCCCAGGGGATGGAGGCCTGGAAGGGAGGCCAGCGGCAGAAGAAGCATCGAAGGCGCTGGACAGAAGGGCATCACAGGAGCGATCAGGAACCGACCCCGGCCTGACGCCGTGACGGGGGAGAGGGCCAAACAGAAAACCCACTGCGCTCACGGTCGGTGAAGGCAGCGGGTTGATTCGATCGAACGTTGAAGTGGTTCCGGGTGATAGCCGGACACTGAACGATGGACCGGGGGAAGGCAGGCCCTGAAGATCGGAGGGGAGCCTGGATCGCTTGGACGCCGGGACTGGCAGGGATCACGGCGAGGCTGAAGGTCGATTCACCCTGTCACCGTAGGGGCAGGGTGACGATCGGACCACGATCCTCACACTGCCTACAAACGATGGGACCACCGAGCCAACGAGACGCTCAGACTCCTTCGGCGGCCTGGACCTTCTCCACCTGCTTCTTCTTCAGCACCAGCATGATCTGGGCCAGAGAAACGGCGGCAAAGAAGGCAAGCAGGCCGTAGATGCGGGCAGGGTTCTGGAGCACAACTTCGGCATCGATCTGGCCGAAACCACCGACGTTGGGGTCGTTGGTGAGGGCAACACCGGCAGCGACGCTGTCACCAACCTGGACGGTCACGGTCGGCCCGTTCGGGATGAACTCGACCACATCGCCCTTCTCGGCAGCGATCGTCACCTCGGTACCGCCGTTATCGAGGGGGGTGATGGCCTTGATCGAGCCTGCGGCGGGAGCGGTGTAGACCCCGTTGTTGGTCTTCTCGCCGGTGGGGGTCACCTGGCCGCGGCCACGGTTGCCGCCGATGTGGAGCTGGTACTTCCCGAAGTGAACCGAGCTGTCGGTGGCGGGATCGGGGGAGAGAATCGGGAACACGATCTCCTGGTGCTGGTCACCGGGCACGGGACCGACCAGCAGGATGTTGGGCTGGTCCTCACTCCACTGGGAGATGTAAACGCCAGCGGTCTCCTCCTTGAGC
>CAIXOZ010000006.1 GCA_903921295.1 uncultured cyanobacterium
CACGTTGTCGTACTCGACGCTGACGTGGGCCAGGGCCAGGGAGAGCGGTGCCGGACCGCGAACCACCTTGCCGGTGGCGTCGTACTGACTGCCATGGCAGGGGCACATGAATTTGTTGGCACCCTCGTTCCAGGGCACAACACAGCCAAGGTGGGTGCAGATGGCGTTGATGCCGTAGCTGCTGATGGCATCAGGGCCTTCAACCACCAGGTAGGTGGGGTCACCCTTGAGGCCCTGGACCAGGCTGCGGTCACCCTCCTTGTGGCTGGCCAGCCAGCCGCTGGCGGTGACGGCATTGCCGAGCTCGTCCTTGGCGGTGCTGCCACCGCCGCTGCCAGCGGCCTTGGGAGGAATGAAATAGTAGACAACGGGATAAAGAGCGCCCAGGGCCACGCCCGTGACCGACCCGAAGGTCAGCAGGTTCATGAACTGCCGACGACCCATTCCGGGCACATCGCTCGCAGGGATCTGGGTCATACGGGGCGTCCTGTGGCCGGGGCAACGTGGCGCCCATTATGAACTGCCCGCTTCCCCGGCCGAGAGCGAAACGGCCCTGGATCGCCGATGCGCCCTTGTCAAGGTGCCCCCGGTTGGCATTGTTGTTGTGTTCCTTGACGTTCCAGCCCATGGTGGAGCCAGCTGACCCGCTGATCGGAGGCGAGCTGATCGCCCTGCTGCGACGCCGCTGGCGCGCCTCCTACGACATGCAGCTGGTGCAGCGACGCGGTCGCCTGTATCTGCAGGTGATGTGGGCCTACCTCGAGCAGCAGTCCTTCCCCCTCAGCGCAGAGGACTACAGCGATCGCATCGACGACCTCGCGGCGCTGCTGAACCGACTGGGGGTGGCCGCCGAGGTGCGCGAATGGCTCAGCAGCACGGGGGAGCGTCCACGCCTCGGCAAGGCGATGACCCTGGCCCTGACGGTGAACCCGACCCTGGCCAGCGAGTTTCTGCTCGACGGCCGCTAATCAGGCCGCCGTGGCGCCCCGCACCCGTTCACTCAGCGCCACCAGGGCCACACCGATCAGGAACAGCGCCGTGATCGCACCGCTGAGCAGCAACATCGTCACCGGATCGGTGGAGGGGGTGAGCACCGCCCCGGCCAGGGCCGCGATCAGAACCACCCAGCGCCAGGCCGACAGCATCGTCTGCGCCTTGAGGAGGCCCAGGGCTCCCAGAAGCAGCTGCAGCACCGGCAACTGGAAAGCGAGGCCGGTGGCCAGCATCAGCAGCAGCACGAAATCCATATACCGCTCGATCGACCAGAGCGGTTCGACCACATCGGCGCCGTAGCCGACCAGAAAACGCAGGGCCGCCGGGATCAGGGCCCACCAGGCGAAGGCCAGGCCTGCGGCGAAGAGCAGCGCCGAACCAGCGACCGCCGGGCCCACCAGCTTCTGCTCGCGTCGACTCAGGCCGGGGAGCACGAAAGCCAGTCCCTCGTAGAGCACGTAGGGGAGCGCCAGGGTGAGTCCGGCATAACCGGCCACCTTGATCGAGACGAACAGGAATTCCCCCGGCGCAAGCTGGAGGAAACGGATGCCGACGGCCGGTTCCTCGAGCAGCTTCACCAGCGGGCGCACAAAGGCCAGGCAGGCAGCGGCCGAGAGCACCACCGCGAGCAGGCTGCGCAACACCCGCCGCCTCAGCTCCTCCAGATGATCCACCAGGGTCATCTCCACTTCCGAGGGAAAGTCGTCCTCCGGGGGCACAGCCACAGGAGTGATCCGGATGGGCGGTGGAGGCTGCTGTGTCATGAACCTGAATCCCCCCGAAGGCTAGTGGCGGTGAGAAGGGTCAGGGCCCGCTCCGGGTCCGCCCAGAGAACCTGGCCACCGCGGTGGCGCACGGTGCCGGCGCTGGCCCCGGCGATCCGCTGCAGCTCGGTGGTTGGCACCATCAGCACCGCCACCCGGCGGTTGCCGCGGGCACGGCTGAAATAGGCCGCAAGATCGGCGGCCTGCTGAAGATCGCGATCGGCCGCCACTCCCTCCGAACCCTTCAGCACCACGTGGCTGCCCGGACACTCCTGGGCATGGAACCAGAGGTCGCCACGGCGGGCCTGGCGCAGGCTGATCCATTCGTTCTGACGATGGTTGCGGCCCACCTGCAACCGCAGCCCGGAACTGCTCGCCAGGGTCAGGGGGCTGGGCTCCTGGCGCGCCTGCTGACGCCGCTGGGCCCGGTTGCGCGGGCCACGGTCCGCCAGGTGGCTCTCAAGCTCCTCCTCCAGCTCCTGCAACTGCTCAACACTGTCGGCCTGGTGGACAAAGGTGAGCCCCTCCTCCAGCCAGGCCAGGGTCTGGCGATGGTGCTCGAGTCGCGGAGTGATCGCCGCCCCCGAGCGTCGCAGTCGCCGCGCCTGGCGGTAAAGCTTCTGGGCCTCCTCCACCTGCTCACGGCTCGGACTGGGCAGACACAGAAGCTGATCGGCCTGCTGCTGCAGCTGCGGACTGTGCTCGATCCGCGCCAGCAGGAGCTCCTGATCCCGGACCTGACGCTGCTCCCGGACGATCGCCGTTTCGAGGCGATGCTGCAGGCGCTGCCGCTGCTGATCGAAGACGCGGCTGCGCAGATGCTGCTGGTAGTAGTGAGCCAGTCCCGTGGCGAGCCGGTCAGCGTCCGCCCCTGGGGCGCGCGGATCGACGGTGGCGTGATCCGCCAGGGAGGCGCCGGCGGCGGGCCAGCAGCGGTATCCCGCCGGCTCCAGCTGCCAGTGGGGCTGGCCGCTGGCGACCGCCTGAAGCCACGCCTGCCATTGCCGCCAGAGCTGCTCCCACTGCTCACCGGTGAGCTGATCCACCGGCAGGCTCGCCAGTAGGGAGCCATTGAGCAGTTGCCGCAGCAGGGCTGGACTGATGCCCTGGTAAGCATCCCGGAGGGCCACCCCCAGGGGCAGCGGCAGCAGCATGAGCCTGGCCTGCCAGCTCTGGCGCGTTTCCTCCAGGCGCGGAGGTTCCCCGGGCAGGCCCGGAGGCGATTGGTAGAGATCGCCGTTGCCGATCGGCCGCAGCCGTGACTGACGATCGCTCACCTGGCGACCGAGAGCGGCGATCCGCCCCTCGGCATCGATCAGGAACAGGTTGCTGTGCCGTCCCATCAGCTCCAGAACCAGGGTGCGCTCAGGTGGTGCTCCCGGCCGTGGCGCAAAGCCGAAACGCACCACCCGCTCCCAGTCCTCCTGCTCCAGGGAGACCAGGGCCAGGCCCTTCAGCCCGTGCTGCAGCTGCTGGGCCAGGGTGCTGCCATCGCCGCGACGGGGCGGGGACTCGATCGGCAGGATCCGGGGCGCTTCAGCCTGCCAGCTCAGTTCGATCCATTCCAGACCCCGCAGACTGCGGACGCCGATCTGCAGGGTGGATCCATCCACCTGCTGCGCCTTCTCAAAGCGGCTGGGAAGCCAGCGGCTGCGCATGGCAGCCAGCAGGGCCCGCAGGGTGGTCACATCCATCGCCTGCAGCCGCTGCCGGTCGACCCCGTCAGCCCCGGAGCCTTGATCGCTGGATCGTGGCGTGCCCGCCATCGTGCCGCTGGCCCACTCAGGTGCCCCTACTCTGCAGCCTGCTCCGCTGCCGCCCTTGTCTGCCTCCCCGACCCCGGCTGCTTCCCCTGCGACCGCTGCCCCGGCCCGGCTCAGCGTGATCACCGGTCCGAGCGGGGTGGGCAAAGGCACCCTGGTGGCTCGACTACTGGGGCGACACCCGGAGATCTGGCTCTCGATCTCCGCCACGACACGGGCGCCGCGCCCTGGTGAAGAGGATGGTCGCCATTACCGGTTCCTGAGCCGGGAGGCCTTCGAAGCCCAGGTGGCGGCAGGCGGCTTCCTGGAATGGGCGGAGTTCGCCGGCAACCTCTACGGCACCCCGAGACAGCCGGTGGAGGAGCAGCTGGCCGCCGGCCGGCCGGTGCTCCTCGAGATCGAGCTGGAGGGTGCCCGCCAGGTGCGACGCACCTTCCCCGCCGGCCAGCAGCTGCTGATCCAACCCCCGAGCTTCGCGGAGCTGGAACGTCGGATCCGCGGCCGCGGCACCGATGCCGAGGCCGCAATTCAGAAGCGCCTGGCCCGGGCCAGGATCGAGCTGGAGGCGGTGGCCGAATTCGATGCCTGCCTGGTCAATGACGACCTTGAGGAGAGCCTCAAGGCGCTCGAGCTCCTCCTGGGCCTCAGCGGCACCTGAAGGACGACAGGGACCGCGATCACGGAGCCTGCGCCAGAGAGAGCCCATGCAGGGCCGATCTCCGGGTCCTTGGCGACGAAGGCTGAACCATGAAAAAGCGGCCCCTGAGGGCCGCTTCAGTGGATGAGGAGCTGATCAGCTCACATCGGGTGGAAGAGAAGATCAGGGAAGAAACGATTGAATTCGATCAGAATGCCGGCGGTGATCGAGAACCAGATGGCTGAGAACACCGGAGCGGTGGTGAGGAACTTCTTCATGATGAAAACAGCGGTCAGTGAGGGGCGGAACTCAGAGAGTGCTTCGACGCGGATCAGCGCGGGGAAACGGTGACGTCGCGGTCGGAGGCGAGCAGCTTGCCGCTGGTGAACTCACCGAAGGCAGCCAGCGGCCAGGTGGCAGCGGCCAGGGTGCTCTTGAAGGCAATGCCAAGGTCGATCTGGATCTCCTTGGTGGCGGTGTCCTTGTTGGGGCTTCCATCCTTCTCGCGGATCGCCTGCAGGTAGCCGCGACCAGCCCAGCCGATGCAACCGGCGATGTAGAGGAAGGCGATGCCAGGAATCATGAAATCGCCGGCATGGTTCCAGCGGCCGTCAACGATCAGGTGGGGCAGGCCATCAGCACCGCACACGGCCTGGCTGTACATGGCGAAACGGGCCTTGGCCTGGTCGGTCTTGGCAGTGGCAGCACGCTGCTGGAAGCGGGGGCTCTCGGCGCAGGGGGTCAGGCCAGCCACATCGGCCTTGGCCACGGGGGCGAAGCCGAAGACCAGCAGGGCGGAGAGCAGAACGGCAAAAAGACGGCGCATTGTGTCCGGTTCTGTGTTGAGGAGGCCTGCCAACAAGCAGGAGGTCACTCGGCGACACTAAGGGCGACGCAGCGACACGATGCCAACGGTCCTGGCCCTCGAAACAAGTTGTGACGAGTCAGCGGCGGCGATCGTGCACGATCGCCGGGTGCTGGCGGGGGCTGTCGCCTCCCAGGTTGAGGAGCACGCCCGCTGGGGAGGCGTGGTGCCCGAAATCGCCTCCCGCCGTCATGTCGAAGCCCTGCCCCAGCTGATCGAGCAGGTGGTCGCCAGCAGTGGCCTCAGCCTGAGCGCGGTGGATGCGATCGCCGCCTCCGTGGCCCCGGGGTTGGTGGGTGCCCTGCTGGTCGGATCGGTGACCGGGCGCACCCTGGCACGGCTGCACAACAAGCCGTTCCTGGGCATCCATCACCTGGAGGGGCATCTGGCTTCGGTGCAGCTCGGCGAGGACCTGCCTCCCGGTCCCTATCTGGTGCTGCTCGTCAGCGGCGGACACACGGAACTGATCCGGGTCGATGGACCAGGGGCCTACCAGCGCCTGGGCCGCAGCCACGACGATGCCGCCGGCGAAGCCTTCGACAAGGTGGCCCGCCTGCTCGGCCTGGGCTATCCCGGCGGTCCGGCGATCCAGGCGGCGGCGGCAGCGGGCGATCCAGGGCGCTTTGCGC
The DNA here is from genome assembly GCA_903921295.1 of uncultured cyanobacterium. Classification (GTDB taxonomy): domain Bacteria; phylum Cyanobacteriota; class Cyanobacteriia; order PCC-6307; family Cyanobiaceae; genus CAIXOZ01. The sequence continues at coordinate 5,652 of CAIXOZ010000006.1, forward strand.
TGCCCAAGGGACGGGTGTCGCGCCCGGGCGGTGGTTTCCATCCCTATGACTTCAGCTTCAGCGGCCTGAAAACGGCGATGCTGCGCCAGGTGCAGGCCCTGAAACCCGAGGGCTCCCTGCCGATCGCCGATCTCGCCGCCAGCTTCGAGCAGGTGGTGGCCGAGGTGCTGGTGGAGCGGGCCTGTCGGTGCGCCACCGACCACCAGCTCGCGACGCTGGTGCTGGTGGGTGGTGTGGCGGCCAATCTGCGCCTGCGCCGACACCTTGAGCAGACGTGCGCCTCGCGGGCCCTGCAGCTGCGGGTGGCCCCGCTGGCCTACTGCACCGACAACGCCGCCATGATCGGCGTAGCGGCCTGCCAGCGCCTGGTGCGCGGCCAGAACAGCGCCATCGGCCTCGGCGTGGCGCCGAGGCTGGCCCTGGAACAGGCCGATGGCCTCTACGCCACAGCGCCGCCGTTCTGAACGGCGACATCCGCAGCCCCGGCGCCGGAGGTCTGCGGCGCCATCCGGAGTCGGCAGCCTGCGCCGGGAGCCCCCCGGCGGACGATCCAGCCTGCGGACAGACGATCGCCAGTGGTCGGCAGAAGACCCTGGCCCCGGGCTGTCCGTGGTGAGCCTCGGGAAAGCAAAAGGTCTCCTAGGGTTGACCTCTGAATGCGCGATGCCCCATGGCCCCCGAATCCGCCGGGCAGGAGCCGGATCCAGGCAGTGGCCTCGGGGCCGGTGTCGCCGTGATGGCTCCCGAGGGAGAGCCGGTGGCCCCTGAGGAGCTCAATGCCTGGCGTCGCGGCTTCACCCCCCAGGCCGAAATCTGGAATGGGCGCCTGGCGATGCTCGGACTCTCCGTGGGTATCACCGTGCTGCTGCTGGCCCGCTTCCTGAGCTGATCAACAGCCCTGCTCTCCTTAGGATCAGGCGGATTGCAGACATGGTTTGACAGTCCAGAGCGGTGCCGGATCAGACGTGACCCATGCAGTCCCGGGCCCGCCAGAGACGCGCCCCCTGGTGACGGTTGTCCTGGGCACCCGGCCCGAAGCGATCAAACTGGCCCCGGTGATTCTGGCCTTCCGGGAGGCTGAGGATCTGCGCCTGCGGGTGGTGCTCACGGGCCAGCACCGCGAGATGGTCGCCCAGGTGATGGACCTGTTCGGCCTTGAGGCCGATGCCGACCTGGCGTTGATGGCGCCCCGCCAGACCCTCACCCATGTCACCTGCGCCGCCCTGCAGGGCCTGCGCGAAGAATTCACGGCCCATCCCGCCGATCTGGTGCTGGTGCAGGGGGACACCACCACGGCCTTCGCCGCGGCCCTGGCCGCCTTCTACGAACAGATCCCCGTCGGGCACGTGGAGGCGGGGCTGCGCACCGACAACCTGCTCGATCCCTTCCCGGAGGAGGCCAACCGACGCCTGATCTCCCAGCTGGCCCTGCTGCACTTCGCCCCGACCGAGCGCTCCGCTGCCAACCTGCGGGCCTCCGGTGTGGTGGGCGAGATCCTGACCACAGGCAACACCGTGATCGATGCCCTGCTGCGCATGGCCGAGCGGGCGAAGCCCCTGGAGCTGCCAGGCATCGACTGGGAGCAGCAGCGGGTGATCCTGGCCACGGTGCATCGGCGTGAAAACTGGGGCGCACCGCTGGAGGAGATCGGCCGGGGTTTCCTGGCGGTGCTGGAGCGCTTCCCCGATACGGCCCTGGTGCTGCCGCTTCATCGCAATCCGACGGTGCGGGAACCGCTGGAGCGCCTGCTCGGCCAGCATCCGCGGGTTGTGCTCTGCGAACCCCTCGACTACGACCGTCTGGTGGCGGCGATGCGCAGCTGCACCCTCCTGCTCTCGGATTCCGGCGGCCTGCAGGAGGAGGCTCCAGCCCTGGGCAAGCCCGTGCTGGTGCTGCGCCGAACCACGGAACGGCCTGAAGCCGTGGACGCCGGCACCGCTCGACTGATCGGCACCGAGAGCGCCTCGATCCTGGCCGAGACCAGCAGGCTGCTCGAGGATCCTCAGGCCTATGGAGCCATGGCCCAGGCCCATAATCCCTTCGGCGATGGTCAGGCAAGCGCGCGGATCCTGGCCGCCTGCCGCCGCTTCCTGGCCAAGACGGCCACCGGGGCGCCCTGAGCGCCCCTCACCAGGATCATTTCGCCTTCGGACGCTTGGCCCAGGGAGGCAGATCAATGAACACCCGGGTGCCGGGTGCAAGCCCCGAAAGAATCTGAGTGCTGGGGCCACTGCTGGCGCCGAGGCTGACGGGCTGGAAGCGGGGCTGATTCTCAGGCCCCACCAGCAGCACACCGGGCTTGCCGTCCTCCGTGACCACCGCCACGGTCGGCACGATCGTGCGGGAGGGCAGGGCACCGGTGAGGAAGTCGATGTCGGCGGTCATGCCGATACGCAGCGCCGGGGATGGATCCAGCAACCGCAGTTTGACGGCGAACGAGGTGACGTTGTTGGTCTTGACGGCGCGGGGGGCGATCTGACGGATCGTGGCCCGGAAGCGTTGGTCGGGGAAGGCATCCACCCGCACGGTGGCGGGGAGCTGGAGCCGGAGCCGGCCGATGTCGCTCTCCGGAACCTTGGCGGTCACCTCCAGGCCCTGGGCGATCTCGACAATCGAGGAGCTGGTGGCCCCGGCGGTCGCCGAAGCGGTGGTGGTGGGGGTGACGAAGGCGCCGGGATCGGCATAGCGCGCCGTGACGATGCCGGCGAAGGGCGCCCGGATCACCAGTTCGCCGCGCTCCACCTGTCGCTGCTCCAGGCGCTGATGGACCGCGATCACCGCCATCCGATCAACTTCATAGGTAGCCCTGATGCGGTTGAAATCGTTGGCGCTGATCGCGCGCTGGGCAAACAGGGCCCGGTTGCGTTCGAATTCACTGCGGCTGCGGGACAGCTGGGCCTCGGCGGAGCGCACCTGGGCCTGCAGTTCCTGCAGACGGTCATTGAGATCGCCTGAATCCATCACCGCCAGCGGCTGCCCCTGACGCACGGTCTGCCCCTCATCCACCAGCAGGTCAATCAGCAGCCCCTGGCGCTTGGGGCTGATGTTCACGCGCTGCACGGCCTCCAGCTCCCCGCTGGCACTCACCACACCGGGCAGGCTGCCTTCCGTGGCCAGCACCGTGTAGGAGGCCAGGCCGGCAGTGCGGCGACCGGCGGACTGACGCTGCCAGACCTGGGCCGCGGCCACTCCAACGACGACAGCAGCGGCAGCACCTGCCCAGAGACGGCGGCGCCGCCACCAACGTGGCCTGGCGAGGGTCGCGTCGGCGGCTGCCGTGGGGATCGGGGACTGCAGGCGGGTGATGGCGGCCAGCTCCAGGGGCTTCCATTGTCCTGTGCTGACGGCGGAGCTGTGGGGTTGCAGCGGGGGGGATCTCCCCCCCGCGGCAACCCCTTGGTCCCTGAGGATGGAGAGATCGATCTCACCCCATGCTCAAAGCCGGAATCGTCGGTCTGCCCAACGTCGGCAAGTCGACCCTGTTCAACGCCCTGGTGGCCACCGCCCAGGCTGAAGCAGCCAATTACCCGTTCTGCACGATCGAACCCAACAGCGGTGTGGTGGCCGTGCCGGACGAACGGCTGGCCAGGCTCTCCGCGATCTCGCGCTCGAAGGAGGTGATCCCGACCCGGGTGGAGTTTGTGGACATCGCCGGTCTGGTCAAAGGCGCCAGCCAGGGCGAGGGCCTGGGCAACAAGTTCCTGGCCAACATCCGCGAGGTGGACGCGATCGTGCATGTGGTGCGCTGCTTCGAGGACGACGACGTCATCCACGTGAGCGGTTCGGTGGGACCGGCCCGCGATGCGGAGGTGATCAACCTCGAGCTGGGTCTGGCCGATCTCGCCCAGGTGGAGAAGCGCCGCGAAAGGCTCAAGAAGCAGACGCGCACCAGCAAGGAGGCCCAGGTGGAGGATGCGGCCCTGGAGCGAATCCAGGCCGTGCTTGAACAGGGGGGGGCGGCCCGCAGCATCGAGCTCACCGAGGAGGAAGCCGTGATGGTGAAACCCCTGGGGCTGCTCACCGCCAAGCCGATCATCTATGCCACCAATGTGAGCGAGGACGACCTTGCTGGCGGCAACGCCTATTGCGACGAGGTGGCCGCCCTGGCCGAGCAGGAGGGTGCGGGCACTGTCCGGATCTCCGCCCAGGTGGAGGCTGAGCTGATCGAACTGCCCGAAGAGGACCGCTCCGAATTCCTCGCTGGCCTCGGCGTCGAGGAGGGCGGACTGCAGAGTCTGATTCGTGCGACCTACTCGCTGCTCGGCCTGCGCACTTACTTCACCACCGGCGAAAAGGAAACCCGCGCCTGGACCATCAAGGCCGGCATGACAGCGCCCCAGGCCGCCGGCGTGATCCACACCGACTTCGAGCGGGGCTTCATCCGCGCCCAGACCATCGGCTACGAGCAGATGCTGGAGGCCGGCTCCCTGGCCGAGGCACGCACCAGGGGCTGGCTCCGGGCTGAAGGCAAGGAGTATGTGGTGGCGGAAGGCGACGTGATGGAGTTCCTGTTCAACGTCTGAGCGCAGGCGACCTCCAGCCCCAACGGGTGGGGCGCCCCCCACCGACAACGACGGCCTGCACGATGACCGGAGCGATGGCTTGAACCCCTCCCAGAGCGAGTCCGAGGCCAGGCCTGCGCCTGCATGGACCAACGACCCCTTCATCGTGGGCAGCGGCGGCGCCGTGGACCCCGAGGCTGTCGACCGTGTTCATGCCTGGTTCCACTGTCCCCGTCGCCATCCCCAGGGCCTCGATGGCGGCTGCGACTGCGGCGCCAGCTATGGCCAGCTCTCCGGGCGCGAGCGCCAGTGGATGCACACCGGCCTCTCGGACTGGAGTTGCTGCGACGACTGACCAGCTCCGGCGCCAGGCTTCAGAATGGTCCAACCGGAACCCCCCGCCCCGATGACCGCTGCTCCGAAGCCTCCGTTCCCCGGTGATGCCTCCCCAGAGCCCGGCCAGGATCCGGAGCACCGCCCCCACGATTTCGAGGTCCAGAAGCAGCTGCATCAGCAGATCCGCAACGACCCCGACTACGACGACTGGGAGTACGGCACCGAACCGCTCCCCCATGAAGCCTGGGTGGCTCGCCGCAACGCCGAGCAGCAGCAGCAGTCCCAGCCCTAGAAACAGTCCCTCGGGCCAGGTCCGCGCCAGGCCGATCGTCACCGGACAACCGGGGCGGGGCAAAGGTCCCGATCGGCCCAGGGGACCGCGGCCCCAGGAGAACTCCCGGCGCAGCGGCCTCAGACAGAGGCCTGAGACAGCGCAATCAGACAGCAGCCTCAGACCGCGACGGCTTCACCAGACAGCCGAAGCAGAACGAAACAGTGAGCCGGGTTGCTCAGCCGGGCAATGCAGCCGGAGAGCACAGTCAGACCATCAGACAGACAGGCAGACCATCAGGCAGGCAAGCAGACAGGCAGGCAGACCAGAGCGCCAGCACAAGCCTCCGGAGCGAAGGACCGGGACAGAGCACCGGCACCAAGGCACCGGAAAGAGCAGCGGTTGTCGACTCACTCCCGGATCCGTTCACTCCCAGATCAGTTCCATCGCCACGCCCCCCTCCAGGCTCTTCTTGACCGGGCAGCTTTCGGCAAACCGCTGCAGCTGATCGCGGGCTGAAGCCTCGAGATCTGAGGGCAGTCGCACCCAGACCGTGAGCGTCTCAATCCGCCGCACGCCCTCGCGGGTCATCGTTTTCTGCACCCGGGCCTCGGTGCCCTCCAGCGACCAGCCCCGTCGCTCGGCGACGATCCCCATCACCGTCAGGATGCAGGTGGCCAGGGCGGTCGCCACCAGATCGGTGGGAGAGAAGCTTTCGCCACGCCCCTGGTTGTCGGTGGGAGCATCGGTGATGAGCTGCTCGCCGGAGGGACCGTGCACGGCCTCACAGCGCAACTGACCGCGGTAGTGGCAGGTGATCAGCGTCATGACGTTGGCAGAACGGAGGGCCTGAGCAGATGGCCCCACCCGCCAACTGTGGCGCAGACCAGAGCACCATGCCCCTGTCTGACCGTCGCCACCGGCCAGAAGCAGCGGCTCAGCCGAGGCCTGGTGTGGGCAGAGCCGCCAGCTGACGCAGGCTGCAGGCCAGCGCCTCGCGGCAGTCCCCCTGCATGAGCAGGCCGGAGCCTCCCCAGATCAGACGCAGGGGCAGATCGAGCAGCGCGGCGCCGACCTCGCGATGGCCACGGAAGCCGAAACGACGGAAGTAGCGCACCAGGCGCCGGTGTTGGTGGTCGTCATCGCGGATGGCCAGAAAGCGGGCCCGCCGACAGGGGGTCTCCTCGAGAGCCCAGCAAAGGGTCGCCGCCCAGATCAGGGGACCGACGCCGGCAGGGGCCCCGGACACCACCCGCAGGGTGTCCAGCTGCAGGCCATCGGCCATGGGCAGAACCCAACCTTTCAGCTCCCCCAGGAGCAAAGGCGTCTGCCCGGGCCTCGGCCGGGCCACAACCACCCGCAGGGTGCGCAGCCCCAGCAGCCCGCCCACCTGCAGACGCAGCAACAGGCCCCGCGCTGCGGCGTCCTGCTCGATGGCCCCCAGGGATGGCAACGGCTGATTCATGGGTACGCCTCCACCCGCAGCACCATCTCCACAGGCAATGCACCGTAGACATGCGGAAACAGCTCGCCACTGCCGGGGGCCGGCTCCGACCGCACCGGCAGCCCCCCGGCCTGCAGCTGCTGGGGATCGAGCACCAGCAGCTTCAGCGGGCCGGCCTCCGCCAGGAAGCGCCGATGGGTGGCCGCGATCTGGTGGGCGTAGGAGGCGTGCAGGAAGCCCACCTGCTCAACGCTGAGGCCGCAGGTGGAGACGCCGTACACCCCCTTGGCACGAGCCGCGCTCCAGTCATCGGCCAGGGCCAGGTGATAGATCCAGCGTGGCGATTGCCAGCAGCGGCGCTGGCCCCAGGGCGATTCCATCACGGTGGCCAGCGCCCTGGAGGCGACATAACGATCCAACCAGCCCTGCAGGGCTTCAAGCCCTGCCCCAGCGGCCCAGCCGGCCGGTTCTGTGAGGCCGAACTGGCGCACGAACGGCAGCAGGGCCCAATCCGCCAGGCTGGGCTGGCTCCCAAGCAGCCAGCCTCCGGCCCTGAGCCGGTCGTTCCAGCCACGGAGGATGGCGAGACTCTCACCGCGATGGTCCACCGAAAGCTCAGCCGCCGCGTAGCGATCGGGATACCGATGCCGATCGAGGTGGTGCTTGAAGGGGCCATCGTTCTCCTCGATCAGCGCCTGCATCCGCCTCTGGTCCGGACCCTGCCAGCCCACCAGCCAGCCGTGGGGATCGGCGCGTTCCAGGGCCCAGCGCATGATGTCAAGGCTCTCGGTCAGCACCGCGGCAGCAGCCGTCACCAACACAGGCACCGTGCCCCCGGTGGAGACCTCCAGCAGCTCCATCGGCTTGGCGGCGAGGGCCACTTCACGAAGCTCCAGATCACGGTCCGGCCGCCAACCGGCGGCCGCCAGGGCCAGTCGCGCCCGGATCGCGTACGGACACCGCCGGAAGCTGTAAAGGATCGGCATCGTCGCAGAATCCGGCATCACCGCTGCGGTCGTTCCGCCTCTCCATCGACCTGGCCGCGGCGATGGGCAAGGTCCATCTGCCGCTGGCGCTCCGCAAAACGGGCGCGGTCCCCGTCGCTGTACCGCTCAAGGCAATACGGACAGCTCACGCCCTCGCGATAGGCGGGATGCTCGCGATCCGCCGGCCCCAACGGCCGACCGCAGGCATGGCACAGCCGATGACTGCCGGGATTCAGATCGGCATCGAGGGTGACCCGCTGATCGAAGACAAAGCATTCGCCCTGCCAGAGCTGGCCCTGATCCCGACGCTCCTCCAGGTAGCGGAGGATGCCACCTTCGAGGTGGTGCACCCCCTCAAACCCCTGCTGCATCAGGTAACTGGTGGCCTTCTCGCAGCGAATGCCCCCGGTGCAGAACAGGGCGAGGCGTCGCGGCTTCCGCTCGACCACCAGCGGCCGCAACACCTGCTCCACCCAGACCGGAAACTGCCGGAAGTGCTGGGTGCCGGGATCGATCGCTCCCTGGAAGCTGCCCACCGCCACCTCGTAGTCGTTGCGGGTATCGATCACCAGGGTGTCGGGGTCGCTGATCATGGCGTCCCAATCCGTGGCCTTGACATAGGTACCGACCTGCGCAAGAGGCGCGACCTCCGGCCGGCCCAGACTGACGATCTCCTTCTTCAGACGCACCTTGAAGCGACGGAAGACCGGCAGCTCGGCCCTGTGGAGCTTGGCCTCAAGCGCCTCCAGGCCAGGCTGTCGGCGCAGTTGCCGCAGCAAGCGTTGCACCCCTGACTGCGGTCCGCTGATCGTGCCGTTCACCCCTTCGGCTGCCAGCAGCACGGTGCCCAGCAGCCCCTCGCGCTCCCCCAGGGCGAGCAGCTGCCGCCGCAGCGCCGGCAGGTCGTTCATCGGCGCAAAACGGTAGAAGGCCGCCACCTGCAGGGGATCGGGCCTGCATGGAGAGGAGGCCATCAACAGGCGCGCTCAGCGTCACTCTCCTCGGCCTGAACGCCGGCCAGGGCGAGCAGAGCCCGGTCGGCCTCCACCGCAGGATTGCCTGTGGTGAGAAGGGTATCGCCGTAGAAGATTGAATCGGCACCGGCGAGAAGGGCCAGCACCTGGGCCTCACGGCTGAGGGTTTCACGGCCGGCGCTCAGACGGACCCGGCTGTACGGCATCAGGATTCTGGCCACCGCCACCATCCGCACCCACTCGATCGGATCGACAGGGACCTGATCTTCGAGCGGCGTCCCTTCCACCGCCACCAGGGCATTGATCGGCACGCTCTCCGGATGGGGAGTGATCGTGGCCAGCACCTGCAGCAGGCCGGCCCGGTCGTTCACGGTTTCGCCCATGCCGATGATGCCGCCACAGCAGAGGCCGATCCCGGCCCGCCGCACCCGTTCGAGGGTTTCGAGTCGTTCCTGGTAGGTGCGGGTGGTGATGATCCGGGCGTAGTGCTCGGGACTGGTGTCGAGGTTGTGGTTGTAGGAGGTGAGGCCGGCCTCCGCCAGGCGTCGCGCCTGTTGATCGCTGAGCATGCCCGCTGTGACGCAGGCCTCGAGGCCCAGGGCCCGCACACCGCGCACCATGGCGAGCATCGCCTCGAAGGGGGCGCCATCGCGGATGTCACGCCAGGCCCAGCCCATGCAGAAGCGATGGGCCCCGGCCTCGCGGGCAGCCCGGGCCCGCTCCAGCACAGGGGCCACCTCCAGTTCAGGCTGACCGGCCACATCGCTGCTGTTGTGCATCGACTGGGGGCAGTAGGCACAATCCTCTTCACAGCCTCCGGTCTTGACGCTGAGGAGGGAAGCCAACTGCACGCGATAGCCAGGGTTGGCCGTGCGGTGCACCTGCTGGGCCCGCCAGAGGAGATCCATCAAGGGAAGCTCCAGCAGAGCCTCGATCTCCTCGCGGCTCCAGTCGTGGCGCACAACCAACGACTCCGCAGGGGGAATCGGCGCAGGGGCTGCTTGCGAGCGGGAGGGCGCTGTGGTCAAGGCGGTGCGGGTGGTGGGCAGCAGGTCAGATCTAACCCAGCGTCGCCGAGGTCAGACCGGGATGGCGGGGACTGTCGACCCCGCCAAAACGACGCTGACGGCTCTGGTAATCAACGAGGGCCGTCAGCAGGGCGTCCTGATCGAAATCAGGCCACAGCACATCGGTGATGTGAAGTTCGGCATAGGCGAGCTGCCAGAGCAGGAAATTGCTCAGCCGGCGCTCACCGCTGGTGCGGATCAGGAGATCCGGATCCACATCGCCGGCGGTGTGCAGCTGGGAAGCGATGCGCTGTTCATCGATCTGCTCCGGGAGCAGACGACCGGCGGCAACCTCTTCGGCCAGGCGCCGGGCCGCTGCGACCAGCTCACTGCGGCCGCCGTAATTGGTGCAGACATTGAAATGGATGCCGCGGTTGGCGGCGGTGCGTTCCGTGGCCTCGGCGATCCGCTGCTGCAGCGCCGCCGGCAGGGGCGTGAGATCCCCGAGGAAGCGGATCTTCACCTGTTCGCGCTCAAGGGAAGCCAGCTCCCGGGCCAGGACCCTCTCGAACAGAGTCATCAGGAAGCTCACCTCCTCGCCGGGCCGGCTCCAGTTCTCGGTGGAGAAGGCGTAGGCGGTCAGGGCGCCGATGCCCCAGTCACTGCAGAGGCGCAGGGTGCGCTTGAGAGCCTCCACACCCTCACGGTGGCCCATCACCCGTGGCAGACCACGCTGGCGGGCCCAACGGCCATTGCCATCCATGATCAGGGCCACATGGGCCGGCATCCGCGCGGGATCTAGCACCGCCGGCAGCGGCTGGCGGTTATGGGGAGAGAAATCGGACGCGACGGCGCTCGTCATGCGCGACGATCCGGCGCAGTCGGACCAACGGTACGCCAGGAAGGCGTTGCCGACGCCTTGGCGCCACTGCGGCCACCGCCGCGCGCCGATTCCGTGGAAACGGCCGCGTTGAGAAGCTCCTGGAGTCGGCGGCTGGTGATCGGCCGCTCCAGGCGTCCCTGGCTGGCGAGCGACAGGGTGCCTGTCTCTTCCGAGACAACGATGCAGAGGCAGCGATCGAAGCGTTCGGTGATGCCCATCGCCGCCAGATGGCGGGTCCCGAGACGACTGACAACCTGACGGGAGAGCGGAAGGATCACCCCGGCGGCCAGCAGCCGGTTGTCCTTGACCAGCACCGCACCGTCATGAAGCGGTGTATCGACCGTGAACAGGTTGAGCAGCAGCTCGACACTGAGCTGGGCATCGAGGGGGACCCCAGGATTGAGGAAATCCTCGGGGCGCAGATCGCTGCCGAGATCGACCACGATCAGGGCACCTCGGCGGGCCTGGGAGAGGCGACCAGCGGCTTCGCTGAGCAGCGCCACCGCCCCGGAGGCGAGCGGATCACCGCGGCGGCTACCCAGCAGCACATCCAGCCGACCGGTGCCGAGCAGCTCCATCAGTCGCCGCAGTTCCCCCTGCCAGAGGATCGCCAGCGAGAGGCTGCAGGCCAGCACCAGGGCGTCGACCAGCTTCGAGGTGAGGGGCAGGTGGGCGAAGGTCTGCACCAGCCAGGCCAGGGCGACCAGAGTCAGCCAGCCCCGCAGCAACCAGAGGGTGCGGGTTTCGGTGATGCGCGAGAGCAGGGCCAGGAACAGCGCCCCGGCCAGCAGCAGATCAAGCAACAGGAACGCGTGCGCGTGCAGGTTCTGCAACCAGTTCACACCCATAGCGCTCAGCCCCCGTTCAACGTACCCGCCCGAGCCGCTCCGGCAACACGTCGAGGCGCAGAAGATCCTCCGGCTGCTCCCGCCGCTGAATCAGATCGGCATGGCCGTCCTGCACCAGAACAGCCGCCGGACGAGGGATGCGGTTGTAGTTGGAGCTCATGGCGGCGTTGTAAGCACCAGTGGCCAGCACCACCAGCACATCGCCGGAGCTGGAGGGCGGCAGGGCCAGCTCCTTGAGCAGCACGTCGCCCGATTCGCAGTGCTTGCCGGCCAGGGTGACGGTCTCGCTGGCGTCGGCACTGGGGCGATCCGCCAGCAGGGCCGTGTAGAGCGACTGATACGTGATCGGACGGGGATTGTCGCTCATGCCACCGTCCACGGAGAGGTAGGTGCGCACGCCGGGCACCTCCTTGCGACTGCCGAGGCTGTAGAGGGTGATGCCGGCGGTGGCCACAAGCGATCGACCCGGCTCACAGAGCAGCCGGGGCAGGGCCAGGGATCGCTGGTCACAGGCCGCCATCACCGACTCCGCCACCTGCTGCACCCAGGTCTGGATCGACGGCGGATCATCCGAGGCCACGTAGCGGATGCCGAGGCCGCCCCCGACATTGAGATCGGTGCAGGGATGGCCGAGGGAGCGGGCCAGGGCCAGGGCATCGGCCATCACGGCGGCGAGGTCGCGGTGGGGCTGGATCTCAAAGATCTGGGAGCCGATGTGGGCGTGCAGGCCGATGACACGGGCCCAGGCACAGCCCAGCAGGTGCCGCAGCACGGCCTCGAGCTGATCGGGATCGAAACCGAACTTGCTGTCGAGGTGGCCGGTGCGGATGTACTCATGCGTGTGGCACTCGATGCCCGGCGTGAACCGCAGCATCAGCCGCACCGGCGCCTGCGCGGCAGGCGCGATCGCCGCCAGCAGATCCAGGTCGTGCCAGTTGTCGGCCACGACGGTGACCCCCGCCTCAACCGCCAGCTGCAGCTCCTCGGCGGACTTGTTGTTGCCGTGGAAGACGATCCGGTCGGCAGGCATGCCGCCCTGAAGGGCCGTCAGCAGCTCACCGGCGGAGACGGCATCGAGGCCGAGGCCCTCTGAAGCCACGAGGGCGGAGATCGCCAGGGAGCTGTTGGCCTTGGAGGCGTACAGAGCCAGGGCGTCCCCGCGGTAGTGCTCGCGCAGGGCCTCGCGATAGGCGCGGCAGGTGGTCCGTAGGGTGGCCTCATCAAGGACATAGAGAGGCGTGCCGTAGGTGCGGGCCAGGTCGCTGAGGCCGCAGCCACCGACCTGCAGGCGCCCCTCGCCATCGAGGGCAGCGGTGATCGGCGCCAGGTTGCGGTTCGGACTGCGCAGGTCGCGACCGGCTTCGAAGGGAGCCGGCGCCTGTGCCTGCGGGGAGCCTTCGTTGATCACAGCGGCCCCGCCTGCGCCCACGCTTGCCATCGATCCGGATCCATACCTGGTCACAATGTAAGAAAAGGCCCCCTGGCCGCCGTGCGCCCTGAACCCGACCGTCCGCTGCCGACCCCCCTCGGCCCCGGCGATGCCGAGGCCTGCGTCGACCTCGACCGATCGGCCTTCGGTGGCCTCTGGAGCCGTTCTCAGTGGGCTCGGGAGCTGGCGGATCCGAGCAGCACCGTACTCGGCCTGCGCCCAGACGTCGTGCCGCCAGCCAACGCACTGGTGGCCCTGGCCTGCGGTCAGACGATCCTCGACGAGTTTCACCTCACAGCGGTGGCCGTCGCCCCCGGCTGGCGGCGCCAGGGTCTGGCCCTGGTGCTGCTGGAGGCCCTGCTGGCGGAAGCCCGGCGGCGCGGCTGCCTGCGGGCCACGCTGGAGGTCGATGGCGGCAATGAAGCAGCGGTTCGCCTTTACGGCCGACTCGGCTTCCGCACCGAGGGCATCCGTCGCGCTTACTACCGCAGCGGCGGGGATGCCCTGATTCAGTGGCTGGAGCTCTGAACCCCGTCGGAACCGCCCCCTCCCTGGATCCGGCGACCGGATCCAGGGCATCGCCACCGGCGATCCTGAGGTCGGGCCCTAAAGCTGCAGCGCCCGAGGGTAGGGATAACCGCACGTTTGTATCGTCTAACAGCACCACATGCTGGTGCATTCGTATTGCCTTGATTCGGGAACAGCCCAGTGGTGGAGCGGTTTTACCCGGTTTGGTGCTCAAGCCACACACTCACCTTTCAACCCTGATAAGTTGGATGGACTTGCTCAAGGACCCGCCCCATGTTCGAGCGGTTTACCGAGAAGGCCATCAAGGTGATCATGCTGGCCCAAGAGGAGGCCCGTCGCCTCGGGCACAACTTCGTGGGCACCGAGCAGATCCTGCTGGGACTGATCGGCGAGGGGACCGGCGTGGCCGCCAAGGTCCTCAAGTCGATGGGGGTCAACCTCAAGGATGCCCGCGTCGAGGTCGAGAAGATCATCGGCCGGGGATCGGGCTTCGTGGCGGTGGAGATTCCGTTCACGCCCCGGGCCAAGCGGGTGCTCGAGCTCTCCCTTGAAGAGGCACGCCAGCTCGGTCACAACTACATCGGCACGGAACACCTGCTGCTGGGCCTGATCCGCGAAGGTGAAGGCGTGGCCGCCCGGGTGCTCGAGAACCTTGGCGTCGACCTGGCCAAGGTGCGCACCCAGGTGATCCGGATGCTCGGCGAAACCGCCGAGGTGGGGGCCGGCAGCGGTGCCAAAGGCTCCACCAAGACCCCCACCCTTGATGAATTCGGCAGCAATCTCACCCAGCAGGCGGCCGACGGCAAGCTCGACCCGGTGGTCGGCCGTCAGCACGAGATCGAGCGTGTGATCCAGATCCTCGGCCGCCGCACCAAGAACAATCCGGTGCTGATCGGCGAACCGGGCGTCGGCAAGACGGCGATCGCCGAAGGCCTGGCCCAGCGGATCAACTCCGGAGACGTGCCGGACATCCTCGAAGACAAGCGTGTTCTCACCCTCGACATCGGCCTGCTGGTGGCCGGCACCAAGTATCGCGGTGAGTTCGAGGAACGCCTCAAGAAGATCATGGAGGAGATCCGGGGTGCCGGCAATGTGATCCTCGTGATCGACGAGGTGCACACCCTGATCGGTGCCGGTGCCGCCGAGGGTGCGATCGATG
>CAIXOZ010000007.1 GCA_903921295.1 uncultured cyanobacterium
GGCCCGTGGGGTCCAGAAGTGGTACCCCAACGGCTTTCATGCCCTGCGCGGCGTCGACCTGACCGTGTACCAGGGCGAGGTGGTGGTGGTGATGGGCCCATCGGGATCCGGCAAGAGCACCTTCCTGCGCACCTTCAATGCCCTCGAGGATTTTCAGCAGGGCAGCCTGCGGGTCGGAGGCATCACCCTCTCAAACGATCTGCGCCAGATCGATGCCATCCGCCGCGAGGTCGGGATGGTGTTCCAGCAGTTCAACCTGTTTCCCCACCTGAGCGTGCTTGAGAACCTCACCCTGGCGCCGGTGCTGGTGCGTGGAAGGAAGCGCCAGGATGTGGAGGCACAGGCTCGGCAGCTGCTCGAGCGGGTCGGCATCAGCGAGCAGGCCGATAAATTTCCCGGCCAGCTCTCCGGTGGCCAGCAGCAGCGGGTGGCGATCGCCCGATCCCTGTGCATGGAACCGGAGATCCTGCTCTTCGATGAACCGACCAGCGCCCTTGATCCGGAGATGGTGCGTGAGGTGCTGGAGGTGATGCAGACCCTGGCCGCGGACGGGATGACGATGGTGGTGGTCACCCATGAGGTGCGCTTCGCCCGCCAGGTGGCCGACCGGGTGGTGCTGATGGCTGAGGGACAGGTGCTGGAGGAGGCCCCACCGGAGCGCTTCTTCACCAACCCCAGCCACGAGCGCACGCGCCAGTTCCTCAGCCAGATCGCCTGACCATCAGCGCAATCCTGGAGCCGTTCAGATCCACGGCCCACCGGTGCGGACGGGAGGGGATGCGAGGTTGATCCCTAGAGTCCTGAAGCTTGAATCTCCACCGTCTCAGCACCGGACTCCCGAGCGGGCGGCATCGCCTGCGGCCGATCAGAAATCCCGTTTCTGCCTCCGTTTCAGCCTGCGAGCCCCCTGAGCACCCTCAGAAACCATGGTCGATCCCACCCCAAGCCCGGATGCCCTGCCCCAGGCCATGCAGGCCAGCGAACACATTGCAGAGCAGCTGGGTCGCCTGATTCCCCTGGTGAATGGGGAGCGGCGGGTGGCGCGGGTGGAACGCGGCAACGAAGTCACCGGCCTGCCCTCCTTGCTCAGCTGGGACGATGACGGCCAGCTCCACATCGATTGAGCCGGACCTCGGCGGCCCGTGATGGCCTCAGTCCTTCCCGGACCCCGATGGCGCCTGGCGCCGGCGCACCATGCCTGGTGCGCCATCGCTCAGTCGGCAGCGTGGTAGCTGCTGCGCACGAGAGGACCGCTGCGCACCTGCTCGAAACCGAGCTCCCGTGCCCGCTCCGCCAGCTCCTCAAACTCCTCGGGTCTCCAGTAGCGAGCCACCGGAAGATGCGCCAGGGACGGTCGCATGTACTGACCGAGGGTGAGCCTGCGGCATGCGGCGGCCCGTAGATCGCCCAGGGCAGCGAGCACCTCCTCACGGGTTTCTCCGAGCCCGAGCATCAAACCGGACTTGGTGGGAATGCGGGGCGCCAGTTCGGCGGCTGCCGCGAGAAGCTCCAGCGAGCGCTGATAGGTGGCGCCGCGTCGCACCTCGCCCTGCAGGCGTTCCACTGTTTCGAGGTTGTGGTTGAAACAGACCGGAGCGGCGTCAAGCACCTGGTGCAGGCGCTGGCGCTGCAGGGCCCTGGCCGCGGCCAGGTCGCGGCTGCCTCCCCAGAAGTCAGGCGTCAGCACCTCGATCGCCACGGCGGGGGTGCGGCGGCGGATCGCCGCCATCGCCCCCGTGAACAGGCTGGCGCCGTGGTCGGGGAGGTCGTCGCGGGCGACGGCCGTGAGCACCACGTAGCGCAGCTCCAGGGCCGCCACCGCTTCCGCCACCCGCTCGGCCTCGCCATGGTCGACCGGAGCAGGCGCCTGCCCCTTCTCCACCTGGCAGAAGGCGCAGCTGCGGGTGCAGACCGAGCCACCGAGCAGAAAGGTGGCGGTACCGGCGGCGTAGCACTCGCCCCGGTTGGGGCAGCGCCCCTCCTCACAAATGGTGTGCAGGCGCTGCTGCCGGACCAGGCCCTGGACCCGCTCCAGAGCGGAGGCGGAACCGATCGGGCGGCGCAGCCATTCGGGCAGGCGCTCGGCCGGCGGGATGGCGCTGTAGCGGCTCTGGGTGGCAGACATCGGCGGAAGGATCTGGACCGGTGAAGGCGATGGGGAAGAACTCAGGGATCCACCTGGCGACGCCCCTCCAGGGCCCGGGCCAGGGTGACCTCGTCGGCGTATTCCAGCTCGCTGCCCACGGGCAGGCCGTAGGCGATGCGGCTGACCTCGGTGAAGGGCCGCAGCAGCCTGGCCAGGTAGAGGCTTGTGGTGTCACCCTCGACGCTGGGCGTCAGGGCCAGGATCACCTCCTGAATGCCTTCGCGATCGACGCGACCGACCAGGGGCCGGATCTGCAGCAGGTCGGGACCGATCCCATCCATCGGCGAGATCAGGCCGCCCAGCACGTGGTACGTACCCTTGTATTCGCGGGTCCGCTCCATCGCCAGCAGATCGCGGGAATCGGCCACCACGCAGATCTGGCCGTTGTGGCGATCGGCATTGGCACAGATCTCGCACACCGGCTCGGCCGAGAGGTGGAAGCACTCCTGGCACTGTCCCACCTGGCTGCGGGCCTGCAGCAGGGCCTCGGCGAAAGCCTGGATCTGCTCCGGCGGCTGCCTCAGCACATGCAAAGCGAGCCGCTGCGCGGTGCGGGGGCCGATGCCGGGCAGGCGCTCGAACTGATCGATCAGCCGGGCCAGAGGTCGGGTGAAGCCGCTCAGGGCCTTGGCGCAAGTGACAGGAATCTAGGGGGGCTCCCAGCGGCAGCGGTCGGCCAGTGACAATGCATGCAGTCGCGTGGCTCCCAGGCCGATGCCCCTCCCCTCCTCACGCTCCGTCGGACAGCGCCTGCGCCAGGCGGGGCTGGGTGCCCTGCTCAGCCTGGTGCTGGTGATCAGCCTGGTGGGGTGCAGCGCCGCCGCCGCCGGCCTCAACTCCTACGCCAGCCCGGATGGGCGCTACGTCTTCCTGTATCCCACCGGCTGGGTGCGGGCCGCCGTCAGCGGTGGTCCGGAGCTGGTCTTCCACGACCTGATCAACAGCGACGAAACCCTGAGCCTGGTGATCACCGAGGTCAACCCGGACCGCGATCTCTCCAGCCTCGGGAGCGCCGTGGCCGTGGGTGAAACCCTGCGCCGCACGGCGATCGCCCCGGAGGGCAGCGGTCGGGTGGCCGAACTGATCGAAGCCCGGGAGCGCCAGGCCGGCAACCGCACCTTCTACGACCTCGAATACAGCGTCCATCTCGCTGACCGCGACCGCCATGAACTGGCGACCGTGGTGGTCGATCGTGGCCGGCTGTACACCCTGGCCGCCAGCACCAATGAAGCCCGCTGGTCGCGGGTGAAGGAGCTGTTCGAGCGGGTGGTCACCTCGTTCACCTTCCAGATCTGAGGCCGATCGCGGCGCCGCCGATGACGACCGGAGGCGATGCGGTAGTGATCGGCGGGGGCCTGGCCGGCAGCCTGGCCGCCCTGGCCCTGGCGGAGCGGGGTTGGCGTGTGCACCAGCTGGTCGCTTCGACGCCCCTGGCCGATGCCACGGCCCTCAGCTATGGGGGCGTGGCCTGGTGGAGCGGTCCGCCGGGGCCGTTGGGGCGATTGATGCGTGGCGCCCCCGGGCAGTGGCGGCACTGGCAGCGCCGGTATGGCGATCTGGGCTGGCGACGCTGCCGGCTGCGCCTGCATGGAGGCGGAGGCTCCGGCTGGGAACGGATCCGGCCATGGCGGTTCTCGCGGGTCGATGCCAGGGTTCTGCAGCGGACCCTGCCGGCGGTGCTCAGGACTGCCGGTGTGGAGAGGATCGAATGCGAGCCCCTGGGGCCCCTGCAGCTCCAGCGTCGACCCGTTCCCGGGAACGACGCAGGCCTGAGCCTGGAACTCCCCGGAGCCAGGACCCTCAACACCGATCGGGTGGTGCTGGCGGCCGGAGCCGGGTGCCGCTCGCTGTGGCCCTCGCTGACGCCGAGTCTTCGCCGCAGCTGGGCCGGGGTTCTGACCGTGGCCCAACGGCCTGCCGGGCTGCCCGGCGATCGGATCTGGCTGCCCCGGCAGTGGCAGCGACCGGCGCTGGAACGGCAGGCCCCGTCGCTGACGGCATGCGCATGGATCGTCGATCCCGGCCTGGCGCCGTGGGGCGATGGGGTCGTGATTGGTCAGATCAGCCTGGTGAACCCTGAACCGACACCTGGCCCAGCTCCGGAGCCGGGCCTGATGGAGCAGCGCCTGCGCTGCCAGCTGGCCTCCTGGGATCCGGAGCTGGCGACCCTTGCGGCCCCCTACCGCCAGACGGCCGTGGCCTTCAGCAGCGATGGCCTGCCCCTGGTGGGCCCGCTTCCAGAGCAGCCGGGCCTCTGGCTGTTCACGGGCTTCAGTGGTGCCTTCAGCCAGGTGCCGGTGCTGGCGCCGCTGCTGGCCGAGAGCCTGGAACGCTCGCTCACAGGCTCGGCCGTTGCAGCGGTGGCTCCCCTGGCCAGCCTCGGAGTGCTGCCGCGCTGAAACCTCCACCGCCTGGGCCCTGTGGTGGCGCTCTGGTGTGCAACGGATCGTGGCAAATGTGGCCGAGGCGGGTGGCTTGATCAGGATGAAGCCATGACCGTTCTCGATCTGCAGCCGGATCTGGATGCGCTCCTGCGCATGGGTCTGGCGGTGCTCTGCGCCCTGGCCGTCGGCCTCAACCGTGCCCACCACGGCACGACACCCCATCCGAACCGGCTGCGGGTGCATGTGCTGGTCGGCCTCAGCGCCTGTCTGCTGGTGCTGGCAGCCGGCCACGACCCCAATTCCCGCAGCCGCGCCATCCAGGGGGTGGCCACCGGAGTGGGCTTCCTCGGGGCCGGCGAAATCCTGGTGCCCCCCGGCAACGGCCGCGACAGGACCCCGGAGGTGCGGGGACTCACCAGCGCCGCCTCGATCTGGTTCACCGCCGCCCTCGGGGTGAGCGTGGCCGCCTCCACCCCCACCCTGGCCTTTCTGGCCCTGCTGCTGGCCCTGGTCACCCTCACCCGCACCCAGGGCGTCGGCGGCGCCAGTGCGGCCCAGGCGAGGCTCGAGCCCCAGGAGCAGGACGAAAGGCCACCGCCATCCGCCCCCCCACAGGCCTGATTCCCTGCCCGAGGCACGCCTCAGAAGAGGAAGCGATCCCGGTTCGGATCGGAACCGGTACCGACGGTGCGACGGTTGGAGGGCGGCGACGTTGCCGGGTCCGCGGACTCCGGAGCCGGCCAGATCGCATCCCAGTAACTGATGCCGTTGCGGTAGGTGGGGGTCCCCTCAAGACGATGGGTCTGGAGCCTGGTGCCGCTGATCGCCGTCACCAGTCCGCCGACCTCCATCGGGCCGAGATCGGTGCGGAGATCCTTGCCGGCCGCCGAAAGCAGCATCGGCAGCTTGACGAGCTCGGAGGGCTGGGAGAGCTTCTTCACCAGCGCCTGCAACGCCAGCTTCTGACGTTCCAGCCGGCCGATGTCACCCAGTTCGTCGTGGCGGAAGCGCAGGAAGCCCTCAAGTTCCTTGCCCTTGAGCAGCTGCGGGCCGGGCTGAAGATCGATGTAGAGACCCTGGGAACGGTCGGTATAGGCCATGCGCTTGGGCACATTCACGATGATGCCGCCGCTGGCATCGGCCATGCGTCGGATCGCGGCCAGGTTGATCAGCACGTGATGCTGGATCGGACGGCCCATGTGCCGGCTGAGCTCCTCCTTGACCGCCTCCGGTCCTCCGAGGCTGTACAGCGCGTTGATCTTCTGGGGACCAAAGCGTGGTGACTCGATGTAGGTGTCACGGGGGATCTGAGTGACCTGGGTGACACCATCACGGACCCGGAGCACCGTGATCACGTCGGTGTTACCGCCGCCGACATCGGTGCCCAGCACCACGATGTCCTGACTGGCGATCCCGACCCAGCGGCTGAACGGATTGACCAGGGCATCGGTCGGCCCGAACCTCTCCCCGCGCAGGAGGCGGGACAGGGGGGCGGAGAGGAGCAACCCAGACCCGAGACCGGCAAGGATGGCCAGCAGGATCGAAGGAAGGCGCCGACGCCGAGGAGCGGCTGAAAGGGTCATTGGGCTCAACTTATGGCATGAAGCCGACCTGTTCCTGTGCCGCAGGGAACCGGGGCTCGCGCAGGGCTGGCGACTGCCGCGCTGCCACGGCCCGGCGCCCGCTTCATCCGGTCATGCGCCTTGGCTGCCTGCTGCCACCGCCCGTTCGCCACAGACCACCGCAGCCTGTAACGCCGCAGCGTTCATTGGCGGCTGGCCTCGAGGGCCCCGAGGCCGAGGCGCAGATGCGCCGCGAGGGCGCCGAGCGCCATCAGCTGGGGCGGGCTGTAGCTCTCCTGCAGATCATGGCCCTGGGTGGAGAGCTCCTCGAGGATGGCCTTGCTCAGATGCTCGTGCTCGGCGAGGAGCTGCCTGAGGCGGATCAGGCGGTGGCCGGGCTGCTCGGCAGCGCCGGCCAGATCACGATCGGGTTCGCGCGGGGCGAGCCGCAGCAGCGCCTGCAGCTGGCGATGGCTGAGTGCCTCAGGGGAGGACGGGAAGTCAGCGGAGGATTCAGGTGCGTGATGCCTGTCCATCGGCGAGCCGGATGACGCCTGCTCAAGCTACGAAGCCTTTCCATGGCGGTCCAGAAGCACTGATGGCGTGAAGACCGCTCCTGAAGGGACGGCTTCCTGATTCAGATGACGCACCCGAGACGCAGGTTGCGTCACGAAGGTGTCACACCGCTCTCATTCCTGGACGGGTCGTCGGCGATGGGGGGCTCAGTTCTGCAACGGCTCATCCGGTCGAAGACCGGCCTGAACGCGCCAGAGAGCGGCATAGGCGCCATTGTTGACAAGCAGGGCGTCGTGCCGTCCGCTCTCCACAATCCGGCCGTGATCGAGCACCACGATCCGATCGGCATGGCGAACGGTGCTCAGCCGATGGGCGATCACCAGGGTGGTGCGATCAGCGGTGATCCGATCAAGTGAGCGCTGAATCGCCGCCTCCGTTTCGTTGTCGACGGCGGCGGTGGCCTCATCAAGAATCAGAACCGGCGGATCCTTGAGGATCGCCCGGGCCAACGCCAACCGCTGGCGCTGGCCGCCGGAGAGGCGCACGCCCCGCTCGCCCACCACCGTGTCGTAGCCCTGCGGAAGCGCCTCAATGAAGGTGTCGGCTTCGGCCAGACGGGCGGCCGCCGCGATCTGCGCGGCGCTGGCCTGAAAACTGCCATAGGCGATGTTGTCCGCCACGCTGCCATGGAACAGGAACACCTCCTGACTGACCAGACCGATCGCGCGACGCAGGTCCTCGAGCCGAAGGCCGGCGATCGGCTGGCGATCGAGAAGGATCTGGCCGGAATCGATCGCGTAAAACCGCAGCAGCAACTTGGCGATCGTGCTCTTGCCCGAACCCGTGGCCCCGACCAGCCCCAGGGTGCTTCCCGCCGGCACCGTGAGGCTGAAGCGCTCCAGCAGCGGCTCGCGGCCGGGGTAATGGAAGCTGACCGACTCGAAGCGCAGATCACCGCGAACAGAGGCCAGGGGCAGGGGCTTGTCGCCACTGGGGATGGTGATCGGTGTATCGAGCAGATCCAGCACCCGCCGGGTGGAGGCCATGGCCCGTTGGTAGTCATCCAGGGTGCGACCGAGCCCGGTCAGGGGCCAGAGCAACCGCTGGGTGATGA
>CAIXOZ010000008.1 GCA_903921295.1 uncultured cyanobacterium
AGGATCGCCTCGCCAAGCCCTATGTCGACAAAGACCGACTGGATGTGGCCCTGGCCACCAACATGATCTCGGTGGGTCTCGACATCTCTCGCCTCGGCCTGATGGTGGTGCTCAACCAGCCCAAGACCGCCGCCGAATACATCCAGGCCACCAGCCGTGTCGGCCGTCAGCTCAGTGCCAATCCTGAGGAGAACAAACCGGGGCTGGTGCTGGTGCTGCTCAATCCCAACCGGCCTCGCGATCGCTCCCACTTCGAGCTGTTCCCCTACTGGCATCAGACCTTCTACCGGCATGTGGAGGCCACCAGCTGCACGCCGTTCGCCAGCCGTGCTCTCGATCGCGGCCTGCCCGGTGTGGTGGTGGCGATGGCCCGCCACAGCGATCCGCAGCTGGCGCCGCCGAAGGGGGCGATGAACGCGGATGGCCTGCAGCGGATCAAGGAGCAGATCGCCGGCGACCTGCAGCGCCGCTGCATCGCCACCGGTGCCGCTGATGATGGCCTCAGCCAGAGGCTGCCCTTGGAGGTGCGTGATCAGGTGATTGATCTGATCGAGGCCTGGTGGAAGCTCACCCGGCAACCGGAGCAGAAGCTCCAGTACTGGACCCACGAGGACAAAGGGGCCGGAGTCGGCCTGCTGCACACCCCCCTCGATACCGACAACCTTTATGCCGGCGAGGGCTACAGGCAGTTCACCACCAACTGGAGCCTGCGCGATGTTGAGCCGTCAGCGCCGATCCGGCTGGTGAACTTCCGCGAAGAGATCAGCACCGACGACTGAGCCGATCGATGCCCCCCAGCAACCGCCGCAAACCCACACCACCGCCCCTGGGCGAGGTGCGCCAGAGCCAGGTGCTCCAGCTCTATGGCCCTGGAGCGATGGTCGATCTGCCGGAGTACGCCGTGCTGATCGGCGGCCTTGATTTCTGGAACGAGCGCGGCAGTGATCAGATCCATGAACCCCGGCTGCTGCGCCTGGCCCGGCAGGCCACCGGTGCCGCCCGGGTCGATCTGCGCACTCCCCCCAAGGAAGTGGACCCGCTCAGGAACATCAGCGGCTCGATCAAGGCCCTGCGCTTCCCCGAGTGGTCGGTGGTGCAGAAGGCAATCCCCGATCGCGAGGCCTTCGGGATCACCTGCCGGGCACGCCTGCTCGTGCACTACAACGACAGCTGCATCAAGGACTGGAAGAAGTACAAGGACGACGAGGGCGAACACCCCCTGGTGCCGGTGCGCTTCGTGATGGCCTGCCCCCACGGCCACCTGAGCGACATCCGCTGGCGTGATTTCTGCTTCAACCAGTTCGGCTGCAAGAACGACGAACGCCTGTATCTGCTGGAGGCCGGGACCGGCAATGACTTCACCCAGATCTTTGTGCAGTCGCACAGCGGTGTGACCCGCAAATTGGCCGATGCCCTGATTCCTGACACCAAGGCCCTGGGCACCTGCCAGGGCCACACGCCTTGGTTGGGCCGCCACAGCCGCGATCCCGAGCGTTGCCTCACCGCTGGCGAGCCCACACTCAGCCGCCTGCTCGTGCGATCCGCCACCAATGCCTACTTCAGCGAGACGATCTCGGTGATCTCCCTGCCCGATGAGGCGGGTGCCCTCGACAGGCGCGTCACCGAGTTCAAGGACGAGCTGGAAGGGATCGAGGCGGAGGCAGAGATTGCCATGGCGCTGAAGTTCAATCCCCGGCTCAGGAGTGCCTTCGCCGGAGTGGAGCCGGCAGTGCTCTGGCAGGCGATCGCAACCCAGCGGGGCGGCAGCACCGTTGAATCCACCCAGCCGAAGGATGAGGAACTGAAGCTGCTGATCGGCCCGATGGATGGCGTCACCAGCTCAGCCGAAGACAGCCTGTTCGAGGCCGCGATCTGGACCCCTTCCCAACCTCCTGGCTGGTTCCAGACCGCCATCCGGCGGGTGCTGCTGGTGAAGCGGCTTCGGGAAGTGCAGGCCCTGGTGGGCTTCACCCGCTTCACCGCTCGCACCAGCAGCCTCGGCGGCCTGCCGATCGAGACGGCCCAGGGCAGCAGACGCGCTGCTCTGGCCAAGGATCTGCGCTGGCTGCCGGCGGCCGAGAACAAGGGCGAAGGGGTGTTCATCGAGTTCGACCCGGCCACCATCGCCGCCTGGGCGGCGAGCGATTCTGTGGTCAGTCGCGCCGCCCAGTTCCACAAGGCCTTCGAAAACGAATGGCTGCAGTCGCGGGGCCTTGACAGCAGCGATTTCCCCTTCCCCGGCGCTCCCTACATTCTTTTGCACAGCCTCAGCCATCTCCTGATCACCGAGATGGCGTTGGAGTGTGGGTATGGCTCCAGCGCGATCCGGGAACGGATCTACGCCAACCCAGAGATCGGCTACGGGATCCTGCTGCTCACCAGCACCTCAGGATCCGAGGGCACCCTCGGCGGTCTGGTGGATGCCGGCAGGCGTATCGTGCCTTACCTGGAGCGGGCCTTCGAGCGGGCCCAGTTGTGCAGCAACGATCCCTTCTGCTCCGAGCACGACCCCAACCATCCGTTCGACATCCGGCCCACCCATGGCGCCGCCTGCCACGGCTGCGAACTGATCGCTGAAACCTCCTGCGAGCAGCGCAACGAATTCCTCGACCGGGCCCTGGTCAGCCGCACGGTTTCGGTGCACGACGACAGCGGCGATCCCAGCTTCTGGAGTTTCATCAACCCGGAGGCGAACCGGTGACCCTCACGCTTCCGGCCCAGACCCTGCGCAGCGTCGCCGCCTCACTGCGGCAGCTCAGTTATGTGCCCACGACCTGGCACTCCCTTCTCGCTGGTATGAACGCCGCTGGCCGGGCCCAGCTGGAGGCCTTGCTGGTGCCGATGGCTCGCGAAGGTGGGCAGCCCCGGCTGATGGCCCTGGTGCTGGAGCGACTGGCCGATCAGCAGGAGGTGTTGCAACGGGAACGGGAGGCCTGGAGCTTTGTCTGGTCGGGCCCTGAGCCCCTGCATGCCAGAACCGCCGACACCTTCGCCACCGTCGATCAGCTGATCACTCAGGCCCGCTCCAGCCTGCTGATTGCCACTTACAACATCGGCCTCTCGGCTGACTTCCGGGCCTGGCTGGAGTCGCTGGCGCAGCGCCTGCAGACGGGCCAGCTCCAACGCGTGGAGCTGTTCTTTCATCCCGTGCAGATCGCCTCCCAGCTCGGCAGTGACCCGCTGCCGGCGACCCGCCGTTGGTTTGAGACCAAGGTCTGGCCCTGGCCCGCCAAGCCGCAGGCCTATGTCGACCAACGCCTGCTCAGCGGTTCAGCAGAGCGCTGTTCCCAGCACGCCAAGGTGGTCATCGCCGATGCGGACACCGAGGCGGCTGCCGCCCTGGTGACCAGCGCCAACTTCAGCGAAACAGCCCAACGCCACAACTTCGAGGCCGGCTGGCTGGTGACGCAGCCATGGCGTGCCAGACAGGTCAGCGATCATTTCCATCAACTCGTAGGCGAGGGCCACTTCGTGCCGCTGTTCTTGGCCTAGGAGCGCCATCGCCTGCCGAGACAGGGGGCCGCTGACAAGGATCTCCCCCTGGCGGCCTTGGCGAGGACGCCCCCAGATCCGATCCCCAGATTCCCCGACCCCATCGCCTGTTGCCACCGCGAGGTTCCAGGATCAGGCGGTGGAGTCCGCCCCAAGCCTTGCCATGCGTGCGACGTTGCGTCGTCAGTTGCTGCACCTCGCCACGGATCTGTCGGCCCTGGCGGCCGATCCCGACGATCTCGGCCACGGCTTTGATCTGCTGACCCGCAGCTATGTGACGCCGGTGGCGGATGCGGCGCGGGCGGCCCTGCGCAGCGATCCGGCGATCGCGCCACTGCTGCGTGAGCGGTACTGGGGGCCCTGGCCGAGCCCGGCTGAGCTGCAGGCGATGCCGGCGGGGAGCCTTGGCCAGGCCTATGCCGGCTGGTTTGCCGATGCCGGTGGCCAGCCGATGCCGGATCCTGTGATCGCGGCGGGCAGCGATGGCGATGACGTGTGGCTGCACCTGCGGGTGCGCCACACCCATGACCTCTGGCATGTGGTCTGCGGCTGCCCCCCCACCGCCGTCGGTGAAGCGGCGATGAGCGCCGTGAATGTGATCCAGCTGCGCTGGCCGGGCAGCGCCATGCTGCTCGGCGCCGATCTGTTGCATCGTTGCCTCGAGGGCCCCACCCCCGGCGCGGTTGATGTGGGCCGGGCGGTGGCCTATGGCCTGGAGCTGGGTCGCGTCTGCGGGCCGCTGCTGGCCCAACGCTGGGAGGAGGGCTGGGATCGGCCGCTGGCGGATTGGCGTGCTGCGCTGGGGATCAGCGCCCAGGTGGCCGCCTCGCCATTTGCCGGAGACGCCAGCGAGGGCATCACGCGTTCTGCAGGCTCCAATGAGGGCATCCGCCGTGGTGGAAGCGCTCACTGAAGCGGCGGGCCGACGCCGCAGCGCCGGTCTGAACCTGCTGCCTTTGAGCCTGCGCGCTGTCTTCATCGGTGCGATGGGCGGCAGCGGCGCCGCCCTGCTGATGCTCAGCATCCAGGCGCTGCAGCGCTGGATCTGGGGAGCGGCGATGGGCTCGGGGCAGGCGATTGACCGGCCCTGGTTCTGGTGCCTGGCGGTGCCGATCAGCATCGGTGCCCTGCTCGCCCTGTTCGGTGCCCAGACGGCGCCGGGCCGACTGCCCGAATTCGGCGACACCCTCGCCGGTCTTCACCAACCCCCGGACGCCGGCACCGGCTGCTGCGGCCGACTGCGGCAGGCACTGGCGGGGGGGCTGGCCCTGCTGGGCGGCGCCACGATCGGGCCGGAAGCCCTGGTGACGCACAGCGTGGCTGGCCTGAGTCGCTGGATCTGGCGCGGCCGTGATCAGGCCGTCGCCCGGGCGGTGCTGGCCGGTCGCTCCGGGTTTATCGGCCTGCCGCGGCTGGGGCCGATCGCTCTGACGGGGTGGCCTGCGGCGCTGCTGTGGCGCTGGTTGCCCGCCAGCAGCGCCGGGATCGCTGCCTTCTACGCCTGCCAGGGGTTGCGTGCCTTCGGCCTGGATGGTGCTGGCCCGGGGATCAGCGATCTCTGGCCCCGGCAGCCGTTGCCGGCCCTGCTCATTGCGATCGTGGGGGCGGCAATCGGCTGTGCCTGCGGCCATGGCCTGCAGCGCTGGCGTCGCTGGCTTCAGTCCCGCAGGGGTCTTGGTTCCAGCCGCCTGGCGCCTGTCGCTACCGGCCTGGTGCTGGGCCTGGCGATGCAGGCCCTGCCGCTGTCGGTGTTTTCAGGCGAATCCCAGCTGCAGCCCCTGCTGCTCGGCAGCCTGCCCCTCCGGGCGCCGCTGCTGCTGCTCAGTGGCCTCGCCAAGCTGCTGCTGGCAGGCCTCTGCCTGGAAACCGGATGGAGGGGCGGCCTGATCTTTCCGGCCGTGGCGGGCTGTGCGGCGATCGGCATCGGCCTCGATCAGCTGCATCCGGGCCTCGCTGAAGCGGGGATCTGGTGCGGCAGCGTCGTCGGCGGCAGCCTGGCGGTGCTGATGCCCACGCCTCGGGTGGCCCTGGTTCTGGGGTTGCTGCTGCTGCACGGCCAGGGAGCTGCTGCGCTGGTGGTCGGGGTGATGATCAGTGGGGCCATCCACCGCAGGCTGGTGAGTTGATCGGCTGCGAGCGCCGGCCTGCGACTGCTGGTGCCCCGGGGCGTGTCCGCGCACCTGGCTCATTCACCGGGTCTGCTCGTCTGGTCAGCTCCTTTGGCCTGCTTTGGCGAGCTCACTGATAACCCGCGCGGCTCGACGCTCTACACCGCCACCTTTGCGGCAATCCAGAAGAGCCGCGCCGAGGCCAACGCCCTGCCGCCCGGGGGCTGTGACGGCAACGGTTGCAGCCCCTATCTCCATGCGCTGAACAACAACGCCACCCGTCTTTCGACGGCTGGCACCTATGTGTTCCGCGCCGTGCCGGCGTCCGCGCCCTGATCGGCTGCCAGCCCACCGGTCGTGCCCTCGGTACGAGGCCCCTCAGGCCTTGCGGTAGATCCGCTGCAGCAGCCAGAGGCTGATCCAGAGGCCGATCAGATGGGCAAAGACCACCTGGGTGTTGCTCAGGGTGGCGAGCATCTCCAGGGAGGTGATCGGGTAATTGGTGATCCGTCCGCCTGGTGTGGTCTGCACACCGCCGAAGGAGAGGCCGGCCTGGGTGGAGGCCTGGAAGAAGAGGCTGCCCGCCAGCGATTGGTAGCCCACGACCCCGAGCGTCAGCCCCACCAGATCGGCGAGCACGCCGCGCTTGATCAGCCGCGCCGTTTCGCCCTTTCCCGGCCGCACCGGGCTGTCAAGGGCACGGCCGCAACGCAGGATCAGCCAGCTCTGCCACAGCGACCAGAGCAGGACGAAGAAGGCCAGGGTGGTGAGCGAGAGGCCGGGACCGAGGCCGAAGGCCTTGCCGACCCCACCGATCTGACCGCCGATGTTGTTGAAGATCAGCACGCCGAGCACCACCACCGCCAGCACCACCTGCGCCCAGAAGCGCACCCAGCCGAAGCGGCGCAGGGCGGCGGAGATCAGCTGCAGGTCGAGGCGGTCGGCCATGGGCGGGGGGCTGGTGCCGGTGCGGCACGACGGGGCATCGGGCTCCCCAAACTTGCCATGGGAGGATCGCTGCGGCGAGGGTTGGTCACGCTCCGGTGTGGCTGCACGGGTTCCGGCCCCTCATCGCAGGCTGAATGGCGCCCGGCTTTCCCCCAGGGGGGGTCGCGCTCCCGGGCCGCCCGCTCCTTTTCCTCCGCACGTTCTCTTGATCCCCCTGCGATCACCCCAGGAGGCCCTCGGTCCCACGGCCGTGGCCCTCGGCAGTTTTGATGGCCTGCATCAGGGCCATCGGCGGGTGATCGCGGCCGTGGCGGCGGCACTGCCGCCCCTGATCCCCACGGGGGTCAGCTTCTGGCCCCATCCGCGCGAGGTGCTCCGGGGGGAGCCGCGGCTGCGGCTCGATCTGCCCACCGAGAAGCTGGAGCTGCTCGAACCGCTCGGCATCCGCCAGCTGGTGCTGGTGCCTTTCGACCGGGAGCTGGCGGCCCTGAGCCCCGAGCAGTTCGTGGATCAGGTGCTGATCGGCAAGTTGCAGGCCCGTCAGGTGGCGGTGGGAGCCGATTTCTGCTTCGGGGCCGGCCGCACCGGCACGGTCGACACCCTGCAGCAGCTGGGCGCGGCCCGCGGCCTGCAGGTGCAGGTGCTGCCGATGCTGGCCGACCAGAGCGGCCGCTACAGCAGCAGCCGCATCCGCCGCGCCCTGGCGGCCGGACGGATCGACGAGGCCCGACTGTTGCTCGAGCGCCCCTACCGCTTCCGCGGCGTGGTGCACAGCGGCCGCGGTCTCGGTCGCAAGCTCGGCTGGCCCACGGCCAATCTCCAGATCGATGGCCGCAAGTTCCTGCCCCGCGAGGGGGTGTATGCCGCCTGGGCCTGGCTGCCGCACGGCGAGCCGATGGCGGCGGTGATGAATCTCGGCCCCCAGCCCACGGTCGATCCGGAGGCGCCCTCGGCGGTGGAGGTGCACCTGCTTGATCGCTCGCTGGCGCTCAACGGTGAGGAGCTGGTGGTGCAGCCGGTGCGCTGGTTGCGCAGCCAGCAGGCCTTCGGGTCGCTGGAGGCGCTGATCGCCCAGATCAGCGCCGATGCCGAGGAGGCCCGGCAGCTGATGGCCCGCGACTCAGGCGCCGGGATAGGCGTGGCTGAGGCCCCAGCCGATGAACAGGGCGATGCCGCCGAGCAGCAGTATCCCTGAGACGAGAACCAGCATCGGCCGGTCGGATCCTGCTGGTTCCATCGGGGGAAGCGCCGTGACGCCCGCGATCAATGGAGTCACCCTAGACAGCATGGTTGCCGCGGTCTGTGGCCATCACAGCGGCAGCGCGTGATCCCTCACACTGAGATCAGAGCCCACCACCGCCGTTCCTGCCCCCGGAGATGAGCGCCACCCCAACGCCCACGGATGCTGTGACGCCAGCCTCGGCCATCCCGACCACGGCGGCCCAGGATCAGCCGGCGCCTGGCCAGGAGGTCCCGCCGCCGACCGAGGAGACCGACCAGCAGCAGGCGGTGGATCGTCTGCTCGATGCCAACCTTGACCGCGCCCGTGAGGGCCTGCGGGTGCTGGAGGACTGGTGCCGCTTCGTGCTGGAGCGTCCCGATCTGGTGGCCAGGCTGAAGGACATGCGTCAACGGTTGGGCTGCGTTCACGACGAGCGCTACAAGCTGGCGCGCCACACCGCCACCGATCCGGCGGCGGGTCTGGGCCATCCGGCCCAGGAGCAGCGCGGAGGCGGCTGGGCGGTGGTGGCGGCGAATGCGGCCCGGGCCCAGGAGGCGCTGCGGGTGCTGGAGGAGTTCGGGCGCCATCGGCCCGGCGCCCTGGCCCAGGAGGCGGCCGCGATCCGCTATCGCCTCTACGACCTCGAAACCGAGCTGTTGCAGGCCCGCCTCGATGGTCCGGCTCGACGCCAGCGCCTGGCCCGGTGCCGCCTTTATCTGATCGTCGGCCATGGGCCCGCCCAGGAGGCGGTGGTTGAGGCGGCTCTCCATGCCGGGGTGCGGCTGGTGCAGTACCGCGCCAAGGAGGGGACGGCCGGCCTCACCGATCGCCAGCGGCTGCTGGAGGCCCGGGCGCTGCGGCAGCGCTGCGCTGCCCATGGCGCCCTGTTCATCGTCAACGACCGTCTCGATCTGGCTCTCGCGGTCGGTGCCGATGGTGTCCATCTCGGTCAGGACGACCTGCCGACGGCGGAAGCGCGACGTCTGCTCGGGTCGGATCGCCTGATCGGCCGCAGCACCCATGCGCTGCCGCAGCTGCAGCAGGCCCTGGCTGAGGGCTGCGATTACGTCGGCGTCGGCCCCGTGCAGGCCACCCCCACCAAACCGGGCAAGGCGCCGGTGGGCCTCGACTACGTGCGCCAGGCGGCGCAGCAGTGTCCGATCCCTTTCTTTGCGATCGGCGGCATCGACGCTTCCACCCTGCCGGCGGTGCTGGCGGCGGGCGCCAGCCGGGTGGCGGTGGTGCGGGCGATCACCGCCGCCGCCGATCCCGGCGCCGCCAGCCGCGCGCTGCTGGAGCTTCTTCACGCCCAGGAGCCCCGGCGATGACGGAGGCGCTGCTCATGGTGCGGATCAATGGCGAAGCGTGCCAGGCGCCTGCCGGTCTCACCCTCGAGGCGCTGTTGCGCCATGCCGGCTATGAACCGCGGCTCGTGGTGGTGGAGTTCAACGGCGAGATCCTGCCCCGGAGCCGTTGGTCCGAGCAGGCCGTGCAGGCGGGGGACGCCCTGGAGATCGTCACCATCGTCGGCGGTGGTTCCTAGAGTCGATGGCATCAGACGCCCGCTGCCGCGGCGCTGGCGAGGGTGATTCTCTGGCCTGCCTTTCCGGGACCAGCTCTCCTCCGGCGCTGATCGGCCCGGGCCTGCTCCCGAGGCCGGAGTGCCTTCCCGCCCCTCAGGGCCCTGTCCCAAGAACGCAGCACCGCCCCCCATGCGCCGCCACACATCCATGCCCCAGATGAGCTGGTCGCGCCGTCTGCGCACCTGGTTTGTGGTGCCCATGCTTGTCGCCACGGTCGTCCTCGCGCTGCCGTCCGCCAGCTGGGCCGCCAGCGGTGGCCGCATCGGCGGCAGTCGTTTCGGCGGCGGTGGCGGCGGCTACAGCCGCAGTTACGGCGGCGGTGGCTACGGCGGTGGCCTCAACCGCAACTATGGCGGTGGCTACAACCGCAACTACGGCGGTGGTGGCTTCGGCTTCCCCTTCATCGTGCCGATCTTCGGCTTCGGCGGCGGCGGCCTCTTCGGTCTGCTGGTGTTGCTGGCGATCGCCGGCGTGCTGGTCAATGCCCTGCGCGGGGCTGGTGGTGCCGGCCTGCGTGGTGGCAACGGCCCGGTGATCGGCAGCTCCCGGTCCAATGGAACCGTTGCTCTGGCGCAGCTTCAGGTGGGTCTGCTCGCCTCCGCCCGCCAGCTGCAGCAGGACCTTCGGGAGCTGGCATCGCGCGCCAACACCTCCAGCGCTGCCGGCCTGCAGCAGGTGCTCCAGGAAACAAGCCTGGCGCTGTTGCGCCATCCCGATCTCTGGGTCTATGCCAACGCCGAAGTGGGCCAGGTGCCGGAACTCTCCGCCGAATCCACCTTTCAGCGCCTCGCCCTCAGCGAGCGCAGCAAGCTCTCCCAGGAGCTCACCATCAATGTGGGCGGGCGGATCAGCACGGCCCAGGGTCGGGATGGCCGTGGCGCCGGCGATGCCGATGCCTCCAGCGATTACATCGCCATCACCCTGCTGGTGGCCAGCAGCGGTCGCCTCAGCCTGCCGAAGGTCTCAGGCGCCGATCAGCTGCGCAGCGCCCTCCAGACCCTTGGTGCTGTTGCCGCCGACGACCTGCTGGCGCTCGAGGTGATCTGGCAACCCGAAGGCGCCGGCGAGGTGCTCAGCACCG
>CAIXOZ010000009.1 GCA_903921295.1 uncultured cyanobacterium
AAGCAGGGCCGATTCCGTCAGAATCTTCTTGGTAAGCGCGTTGACTACTCCGGCCGTTCTGTGATTGTCGTCGGGCCGAAGCTGAAGATGCACCAGTGCGGTCTGCCCAAGGAGATGGCGATCGAGCTGTTCCAGCCTTTCGTGATCCATCGCCTGATCCGTCAGAACATCGTTAACAACATCAAGGCGGCAAAGAAGCTGATTCAGCGCGCCGACGATGAGGTGATGCAGGTGCTCCAGGAAGTGATCGAGGGGCATCCGATCCTGCTCAACCGTGCACCGACGCTGCACCGTCTCGGCATTCAGGCCTTTGAGCCGAAACTGGTCGATGGCCGTGCCATCCAGCTGCATCCCCTGGTCTGCCCCGCCTTCAACGCCGACTTCGACGGTGACCAGATGGCCGTGCATGTGCCCTTGGCGATCGAGGCCCAGACCGAAGCCCGGATGCTGATGCTCGCCAGCAACAACATTCTCTCGCCCGCCACCGGCGACCCGATCATCACCCCCTCCCAGGACATGGTGCTCGGCGCTTATTACCTCACGGCCGAGAAGCCCGGCTGGAGCAAGCCCGCCTTCGGCGACCGCCGCCTCACCTTCGCCAGCCTCGGCGATGTGCTCAGCGCCTACGGCGACAAGCACCTGGCCCTGCATGACTGGGTCTGGGTGCGCTTCAACGGTGCGGTGGACAGCCCCAAGGACGAAGAGCATGACCCCGTCTCCAGTGAGACCCTCAGCGACGGCACCCGGGTCGAGCAATGGAAGTACCGCCGCGACCGCTTTGATGAGGACGGCGCCCTGATCAGCCGCTACCTGCTCACCACCGTTGGACGGGTGGTGATGAATAACACGATCATCACGGCGGTGGCCGCCACCTGAGATCCCGGCAGAACTTCTCGTCTTCTCCCCTGAGTCCCTTCATCGCGCGCCATCCATGACTGCCACCCCCGCCAAGAAAATCAGCAAGAAAGCCGCCAAGGCGGCCGCTGAGCAGGCCGCTGCCAACGCCGCTGCCGCTTCCCTTCTCGGCGCCAGCGCTCCCCTTAGCAAGGAGCCGCCCCCGTTCCGCAACCACGTCATCGATAAGAAGGCCCTCCGCAACCTGGTGGCCTGGTCGTACAAGAACCACGGCACGGCGGCCACCGCCTCGATGGCCGACGACCTCAAGGATCTCGGTTTCCGCTACGCCACCCAGGCGGCGGTGTCGATCTCCGTGGATGACCTGCGCATTCCCGGCGAGAAGGCCCGTCTGCTGGAAGAGGCGGAACAGCAGATCACCGACACCGAAGAGCGTTATCGCCTCGGCGAGATCACTGAGGTGGAGCGGCACACCAAGGTGATCGACACCTGGACCGAGACAAACGAGCGTCTTGTTGAGGAGGTCAAGAAGAACTTCAACGAGAACGATCCACTCAACTCGGTGTGGATGATGGCCAACTCGGGTGCCAGGGGCAACATGTCCCAGGTGCGCCAGCTGGTGGGCATGCGCGGCCTGATGGCCAACCCCCAGGGCGAGATCATTGACCTTCCGATCCGCACCAACTTCCGCGAGGGCCTGACGGTCACCGAGTACGTGATCTCCTCCTACGGCGCCCGTAAGGGCCTGGTGGATACGGCGCTGCGTACCGCGGACTCCGGCTATCTGACCCGGCGCCTGGTGGACGTCGCCCAGGACGTGATCGTGCGCGAGGACGATTGCGGCACCACCCGCGGCATCCCGATCGATGCCGATGACAAGGGCAAGTACGCCGCCAAGCTCGTCGGCCGTCTGGCGGCCGAGCCGGTGGTCGCTGCCGATGGCGAGATCCTTGTCGACCGCGATGGCGAGATCGATGCCCCCCTCTCCAGGCGCATTGAGGCCGCCGGCATCCGCACCGTCGTCGTGCGCTCTCCGCTTACCTGTGAAGCCGCTCGTTCGGTCTGCCGCAAGTGCTACGGCTGGGCTCTGGCCCATAACGAACTGGTGGACCTTGGCGAGGCCGTCGGCATCGTCGCCGCCCAGTCGATCGGTGAGCCGGGGACCCAGCTGACGATGCGCACGTTCCACACCGGCGGTGTGTCGACGGCGGAAACCGGTGTGGTGCGCTCCCTTGTGGAAGGCACGATCGATTACGACAGCCGCGCCCGCGTCCGTCCCTTCCGCACCCCCCACGGTGTTGAAGCCCAGATCGCCGAAACCGATTTCACCCTGACGGTGAAGCCCAGCGGCAAGGGCAAGCCCCAGAAGCTGGAAATCACCACCGGCTCCCTGCTGTTCGTGGCCAACGGCTCGGAGACTCCGGCCGATACGAAGCTGGCCCAGATCTCCTCGGGTGCTGCGGTCAAGAAGAGCGTCGAGAAGGCCACCAAGGATGTGATCTGCGACCTCGCTGGCCAGGTGCGCTACGAGGATGTGATTCAACCCCGTGAGGTCACCGACCGCCAGGGCAACATCACCCACAAGGCTCAGCGTCTCGGTCGTCTCTGGGTGTCCAGCGGCGATGTCTACAACCTTCCCCCCAACGCGCAGCCCGTCGTTCAGCGCAACAAGCCTGTGACCACCGGCGAGGTTCTTGCTGAAAGCCGTCTGGTGAGCGAATACGGCGGCGCCGTCCGCCTGCGCGAATCCACCGGTGATTCACGCGAGGTGCAGATCGTCACCGCCAGTCTCACCCTCAAAGACTGCAAGCTGATCAATGAATCGACCCATTCCGGTGAGAACTGGTACCTGGAGTCGAAGGACAACACCCGCTAC
This sequence comes from uncultured cyanobacterium, assembly GCA_903921295.1. Lineage (GTDB taxonomy): Bacteria > Cyanobacteriota > Cyanobacteriia > PCC-6307 > Cyanobiaceae > CAIXOZ01. Next base: position 2,732 of record CAIXOZ010000009.1, read on the forward strand.
GTCTGCAAGACCACGCCGGGAAGCAAGATCGGCAATGGCGAGGTGATCGCTGAGCTTGCGGATGATCGTTTCCGTACCCAGACCGGAGGCCTGGTCAAGTATGCCCCTGGCCTGGCCATCAAGAAGGCCCGCTCGGCCAAGAACGGCTATGAGGTGTCCAAGGGCGGCACTCTGCTCTGGATTCCCCAGGAAACCCATGAGATCAACAAGGACATCTCCCTGTTGATGATCGAGGACGGCCAGTGGATCGAGGCCGGCACCGAGGTTGTCAAGGACATCTTCAGTCAGACGGCTGGCATCGTCACCGTCACCCAGAAGAACGACATCCTGCGCGAGATCATCGTGCGCTCCGGCCAGCTGCACCTCATTGCTGATGCCAAGGTGCTTTCGCGCTACTCCGGCGACGGCAAGATGATGATGCCGGGTGAAGAGATCGCCCCCGGGATCAAGGCCGAAACAATCGTGTTCGTCGAGAGCGTTGATACCACCCAGGGTGGCGCTCTGCTGCTGCGTCCGGTCGAGGAATACGCGATCCCAGATGAGGCCCACCTGCCGGAACTCGGTACCGTCAAGCAGAACGGTGGCCCGGCACTGTCCCTCAGGGCCACCCAGCGCCTCACCTACAAGGATGGCGAGCTGATCAAGTCGGTGGAAGGTGTGGAGCTGCTTCGCACCCAGCTCACCCTGGAGACGATCGACACCACGCCCCAGATGACGGTGGACGTGGAAGTGGTGCCCGACAAGCGCGCCAAGACGATCGATCGGCTGCAGCTGGTGATTCTGGAGACCCTGCTGGTCCGCCGCGACACCCTCTCCGATGCCAGCCACGGCTCCACCCACACCGAGCTGCAGGTGGAGGACGGCACCACCGTCAAGAGCGGTGATGTCGTCGCCACCACCCAGATCCTCTGCAAGGAGGACGGACTGGTGCAGTTTCCAGACATGGTGTCCGATGAACCGATCCGTCGACTGATCGTGGAGCGCTCCGGCGACACCCGCAGCATTGACCTCGGGTCCGCCCAGCCCACCTGCACCGTCGGCCAGCGCCTGGTCGATGGTGAGCCCCTCGCCGACGGCGTCACCGCGCCCTGCTGCGGTCAGGTCGAGGCCATTGATGGCAACACCCTCACGATCCGTCTCGGCCGTCCCTACATGGTGTCGCCCGATTCCGTGCTTCACGTCCGCGACGGCGATCTGGTGCAGCGGGGTGATGGCCTGGCTCTGCTGGTGTTCGAGCGTCAGAAGACCGGTGACATCGTCCAGGGTCTGCCCCGGATCGAGGAGCTGCTGGAGGCCCGTCGTCCCCGGGATTCAGCGGTGCTCTGCCGCAAGAGCGGCACGGTGGAAATCAAGCAGGGTGAGGACGACGATTCGGTCACCGTCTCGGTGATCGAACACGACGACGTTGTCTCGGAGTATCCGATCCTCCTGGGTCGCAACGTGATGGTCAGCGACAGCCAGCAGGTGGCCGCCGGTGACCTGCTCACCGATGGTCCGATCAACCCGCACGAGCTTCTCGAGTGCTTCTTCGAGGACCTCCGCGGTCGCAAGCCCACCCTGGAGGCGGCCCAGGAGTCGATCTCCAAGCTGCAGTTCCGCCTCGTTCAGGAAGTGCAGAACGTGTACAAGTCGCAGGGCGTCACCATCGATGACAAGCACATCGAGGTGATCGTGCGTCAGATGACCAGCAAGGTCCGGATCGAGGATGCGGGCGACACCACCCTCCTGCCGGGTGAGCTGATCGAACTGCGCCAGGTGGAGCAGGTCAACAGCGCCATGGCGATCACCGGCGGTGCTCCTGCCGAGTTCACGCCGGTGCTGCTCGGGATCACCAAGGCCTCGCTCAACACCGACAGCTTCATCTCGGCGGCCTCCTTCCAGGAGACCACCCGGGTGCTGACGGAAGCCGCCATCGAGGGCAAGAGCGACTGGCTCCGCGGTCTCAAGGAGAACGTGATCATCGGTCGCCTGATCCCTGCCGGCACAGGCTTCAGTGGCTTCGAAGAGGAGCTGCGGGCCGAGGCGGGTCCCCATCCCGACATCCTCGAGGACGACCTCTCCGGCTACCGCCGCATGAAGGATCTCCGGCCTGACTACACCGTGGAGATGCCCGCCGCACCCGCGGCTTCGGCGATGGCGGTGCTTGATGACCCGTCCGATGAGGATCTTTCCGCCACCCGCAGTCGCCATGGCATCGAGGCCAGCGCCAGTGGTTTTGCGGCCTTCACCCGCCCGGTGCAGGATGAAGGCCTCGAAGAGGAGCTGATCGCCGATCCCGCCGCGCTAGAAGGTCTGCAGGAAGAGGGTCTCCTGTCCGATGACTGACGCAGCCATGGCCGCCCCGGCTGATCTCCCCGGCAAGTCCGGGGAGAGCGCCGCAGGTACCCCGTTTCAGATCCCCGCACCACCGTCGGTACCGAAGCGTCGCTTGCCACGCTTCGGCTTCCATACCCACACGGAAACGTTCAACGGCCGTGCCGCCATGCTCGGCTTCATCGCACTCCTGGCCGTTGAGGTGTTTCTCGGCCACGGTCTGCTGGTCTGGCCCTGATCGTGGCCGCCGCTCCGGCTGCTGAAGCCTGCTCCTCCAACCCAGGCCGGCCCCTGCTCGGCCAGGGGGTGCAGGCCCTTGAGCGCTGGGCGGTCAGCCATGGCCAGGCGGCCTTTCGCGGCCGCCAGCTCCACGATTGGATCTACGCCAAAGGGGTCCGCCGGCTTGCCGACATCAGTGTGCTGCCGAAGGCCTTCCGGCAGGAGCTTGAGGCCCAACCCCCGGAGGCTGCCGGTGATTGGATCGGTCGCTCCCGGGAACTTCACCGCAGTATTGCCCGCGACGGCACCACCAAGCTCCTGCTCGGAACCCATGACGGCCTGAGCCTGGAAACCGTCGGCATTCCGGCGGAAGGCCGCCTTACCGTCTGTGTCAGCAGCCAGGTGGGCTGCCCGATGGCCTGCCGTTTCTGCGCCACCGGCAAGGGTGGCCTGCAACGGTCCCTGGCCACCCACGAGATCGTTGATCAGGTGCTGGCGGTGCGCGAGGTGATGGACCAGCGCCCCAGCCATGTGGTGTTCATGGGCATGGGCGAACCCCTGCTCAACATTGAGGCTGTGCTGGAGGCGATCGACTGTCTCTGCACCGACCTCGGCATGGCCCAGCGGCAGATCACCGTCAGCACCGTCGGCGTACCCCACACCCTGCCGACCCTGGCGGAGCGCGCCCTGGCGCGGCTCGGCCGGGCCCAGTTCACCCTGGCGGTGAGTCTGCATGCCCCTGATCAGCGCCTGCGCCAGGAGCTGATCCCCACGGCCCATGCCTATCCGATCGAGGCCTTGCTTGAAGATTGCCGCCGTTATGTGGCGATCACCGGGCGCCGTGTCAGTTTCGAGTACATCCTGCTCGGTGGCCTCAATGACCAGCCGGTGCACGCCAGGGCCCTGGCCCGCCAGCTTCGAGGCTTCCAGAGTCACGTCAACCTGATCCCCTACAACCCGATCGTCGAAGAGGAATTTCAGCGCCCCACTCCTCAGGCTGTGGAGGCCTTCCGCCGCAGCCTCCAGGAGCAGCACGTCGCTGTGAGCGTCCGCGCCAGCCGCGGCCTGGATGCCGATGCGGCCTGTGGTCAGTTGCGCCGGCGGTTGGAAGCCACCCTTGAACCGGCGCTTCCCTCCCGGTCCTGAGCCCATTCGCCACGGCTCGCGCTTCAGGTTGGATCCCGGCCTGGATCAAAGGCGCCGCGGGCGCCGGGGCCATTCCAGGGGGTGAGCACCTGCAGCAGCAGGAAGGCAGGGATGGCACTCACCACGGTGTACAGGAAGAAGTGTTCCCAGCCCGCCAGCTTCACGAGGAAGCCGGAGGTCGCTCCCATCACCTTGCCGCTGATGGCATACACGCCCGAAAAGACGGCGTATTGCGTGGCCGAGAAGCGCGGGTTGCAGAGACTCATCAGCAGGGCCACGAAGGCTGTGCCGATCAGGCCGCTGGAGGCGTTCTCCAGCAACACGGCACCGGCCACAGCCAGGGAGGAGGCCGCGTCGCTCCGGGACACCAGCCAGTAGGCCCCATTGCCGGCAGCACCGGCCACCGCAAACAGCCACAGGCTGCGGTTCATGCCCAGGCGGGCAAAGAGCAGACCACCGATCACCACCCCCGCCATGGTGGCCAGGATCCCCAGCGCCGATTTGAGCAGTCCGATCTGGCCCTCGCTCAATCCCTCAGCGACCAGGAAGGGGCCGCTCATCGGTGCAAGCAGGCCATCCGGCAGGCGGTACACCAGCACCAGGGCCAGCAGCTGGATCGCCCGCCGTCGGCCGGTGCGAGCCACGAATTCATGCACGGGGCCAAGGATCGCTTCCCCCAGGCTGCGAACGGGATGCGGCAGGGGCGCAAGCCGCGGTGCCGCCAGGGTGCAGGGAATCATCATCAGCATCAGGGCTCCCGCCGCGACGAAGGCGAGGCGGTAGCCCGCCGTTCCGGCGATCAGAAGGGCGCCACTCCCCAGTACGAGGGTGCCACCCCGGAATCCGAGAGAGTTCGCGGCCGCTCCTGCTCCCCGCTCCTCTTCCGGCAGGAGATCGGTGCGGTAGGCATCGATGACGATGTCCTGACTGGCACTGAGCACCGCGATGATCAGCGCGATCAGGCCGATCACGGTCAGGGTCAGCGGCTCTCGCGTCGGTTGCACCAGGGCCAGGCTGGCGATCGCCAGGGCCAGCAGCCCCTGCAGCACCGCGATCCATCCGCGGCGTCGGTCGGGCCAGGGAATGGGCCAGCGATCGAGCAGCGGCGCCCAGAGAAACTTGAGCACGTAGGGCAGCCCTGCCAGCGAGAGCAGTCCGATCAGCTCCACAGGAACCGCATGCCGGGCCAGCCAGATCGGCAGGATTTCGCCAAGGCCCGTGTTCGGTGCGCCGCTGGCCACGCCCTCGGCGGCCACCGCTCCGAATCGTTTCAGGCGGCCTTCCCGCGCGCTCTCGGCTGGCGACTGCTGCGGGGTCATCGGGCAGGCGCCTGAAAAGTTGCACCCTAGATCGCGTGGCGGCGGGCTTCCGGCGGCCGTGGACAGGACAGGGGCAGAATGAGGGCCAATGCCTCGATGCCGTGCAATTCTTCCGCTCCACTGTGTTGCCGGCGGCGATCGTGCTGATGTTCGGGTTGGCCCTGTTCGCCGTCAGCGCCCGCATCTGGCTCCCGGGCGACATGGCCGGTCCGGCGCCGATCAGCTGAACCCCTCGGTTTGAGGGGCGGGAGTGGTCGCCTTTACGATCCCCCCATGTCGGATTCCATCCCGCCTTTTCAACCCTTCGACACCAGCCCCCAGGAGCTGGCCCTGGATCCTGATGTGCTGGCCATGGAGCTGGCCCAGGAATTGTTGGGGGATCCCCTCGATGACGTCGATCTGCTCGCCGAGGAGCTCGTCGATGTCGCGGCGGAATGTGACCATGGTCTGAAGCTGCTGGCGGGCGCCGCCGAAGAGCGGATCCAGGGTCTGCGCATTTTCTGCGAACACCGCGATCCACGGGCCATTCCAGCGCTGATGCCGCTGCTCGACTGCCCCTGTCCGATTCAGCGCATGAGTGCGGTCTATGCCCTCGGTCGCAATCCCCATCCCCTGGCGGTGGAACCGCTGCTGGCGCTGTTGCAGAGCGACAGCAACGGCTATGTACGCAAGGCCGTGGCCTGGAGTCTTGGCAACTACCCCGAGGCGCCGATCCTCAATCCCCTGATCCGCTCCCTGCAGGTGGATGTGGCGGCGGTGCGGCTCTGGGCCGCCAGCTCCCTGGCGGAAGCCGGCTGCACGGGGCCGGCGAAGGCCGATCCTGCCGCGGCCCAGCTGCTGCTGAGCCTGCGGGTCGACAGCGAGCCTGCGGTGCGCAGCAACAGTGCCTGGTCACTGGGCCGTCTTTATGGCGATCTGGTGGATCCGCGCCAGCAGGAGGTGCAGGAGGCCCTGATTGCCACCCTGTTGCACGATGCCGATGCCGGCGTCCGCGATGAAGCCCGGGTGGCGCTGGAGCAGCTCGAGGCCCCCGAGGTGCTGGATCGTCTTCAGACCCTGGTCGATGAGGGACTGCTCAGCTGAGAACGCCCGGTTCGCCGGGACCTCAACTCCCGCCCAACCCCGTTAACATCCATCGGACCTCCCCAGGTGGGCATGGCACAGCAGACGCTGCGGTTCCGCATCCGACCCGATGGCCGGGTTGAGGAACTTGTCGAGGGTCTGTCGGGTCGTGCCTGTGAGGATCTCACCGCACGGATCGAGGCTCGCCTCGGTTCTGTGCAGGCCCGCCAGAGCACCTCTGAGGCCTACCAGAGCCTGACGCCTGGTCTGGTGCAGCACCAGAACCTCGATGCGTCCCTGTCCTGATCGCCCGCCGCTGATCCCATGTCCCACTTCAGCACCCTCAAGACCGAGCTCCGCGATCGTGAGGCCCTGATCGAGGCGTTGCGGGACCTTGGCCATCAACCCGAAACCGGTGAGCGCCCGATCCGTGGGTATCGCGGTCAGACCGAGACAGCCGAAGTGGCGATCCTTTCACCCGACGGCGGTGATATCGGTTTTCGTTGGAACGCAGGCAGCGGTCAGTACGAACTGGTGACCGATCTCGACCTCTGGCGTCAACCTGTTCCTGTCGAGCGCTTCCTGGCCCGTCTCACCCAGCGCTACGCCCTGCGCACGATCCTGGCCGCTTCCGCCGCCGAAGGCTTCCAGGTTCAGGAACAGATCGACGCGCTGGACGGCAGCATCGAACTGGTGGTGAGCCGCTGGGACGGCTGATCCCCATGGATCCCCTCGGACCGCCGCCAGCATCGGTGGATCCCTCCCTCGCCTTCACGTCATCGGATGACACCGACAGGGCTACCGCCCGAACGGGTCGGGAACCGCTTCTCGCAGGCACCTTGCGTCAGAAGGCGGTCTGGGTGGATGAAGCGGTCTGCATCGGCTGCCGCTACTGCGCCCATGTGGCAGGCAATACGTTCCTGGTCGAGCCCCGCTGGGGCCGCTCCCGGGCGATCCGTCAGGACGGGGACAGCACTGAGCGCATCCAGGAGGCGATCGATACCTGTCCGGTCGATTGCATTCACTGGGTGCCCTATGAGGAGCTGCCTGCTCTCGAGGCCAGCCTTCAGCAGCAGGAGCTCCATCCCCTCGGCCTGCCTTCGCCGGCACGTCTGAAACGGACCCTGCCCCGGGCCGGGGGGCGGGCATGATTCCGTGCCGCCGTTTCGGCCGCACGGAACTGGCGATGCCGGTGCTCTCCCTGGGGGGGATGCGCTTTCAGCAGAGCTGGAGCGATGTTGAGGCCAGTGCGATCACGGAGTCCAGCCAGGCGAACCTGCGCGCCATCCTCGAGACCGCGGTGGCCCATGGCCTGCATCACATCGAAACGGCCCGTCATTACGGTTCCTCGGAGCGTCAGCTCGGGGCCTTGCTGCCGGCGGTGCCCGATCCGGATCGCCTTCTCCAGACCAAGGTGCCGCCCCAGGCCGATGCTTCCGCTTTTGAAGCTGAGCTGGAGCTGAGCCTGGAGAGGCTCGGCGCTCAACGGGTCGAGCTGCTGGCCATTCACGGCATCAATCGCCCCGATCACCTCGCGCAGACCCTGGCGCCCGGCGGCTGCCTGGAGGTGGCGCGCCGCTGGCAGCGGCGGGGCCGGGTCGGGGCCGTCGGTTTCTCCTCCCACGCGCCGCTGCCGGTGCTGCTGGAGGCGATCACCTCCGACCGGTTCGATTTCGTCAATCTGCACTGGTATTACATCCGCCAGGACAACCGGTCGGCGATTGAGGCCGCCCGCGCCCACGACATGGGCGTGTTCGTGATCAGTCCGACCGACAAGGGCGGCCATCTGCACAGCCCCTCGGATCGACTGCTTGAGCTCTGCGATCCGCTGCATCCGATCGTTTTCAACGATCTCTTCTGCCTGTCGCAGCCAGGGCTGCACACGATCAGCGTCGGCGCCGCCCGGCCTGAGGATTTCGATCGGCATCTGGAGGCGGTGGCCAGGCTGCCTGAGGCTGCTTCCCTGTTGCCGCCGATCCAGGCGCGGTTGGAGCAGGCCCAGCGCCAGGCGCTGGGAGACGACTGGCTGACGAGCTGGTCCCACGGGCTGCCGACCTGGCAGCAGACGCCCGGCGGGATCAACCTGCCGGTGCTGCTCTGGCTCTACAACCTTGTGCAGGCCTGGGATCTGGTTGGATTCGCCCGGGCCCGTTACGGGCTTCTGGGCCAGGGAAGCCATTGGTTCCCCGGCGCCAGCGCCCAGGCCCTCGATGACACGGTCACTGACGCGGATCTGCGGGCGGTGCTGCTGCACAGCCCCTGGCGCGATCAGATCCCCGGGCGCCTGCGGGAGCTCCGCCAGCGGGTCGGTGGCGAGACGTTGCAGCGCCTCACGTCCGCCTGAATGCCTCCGATCATCCCAGGGGGTGCTTGGCGGGGATGCCCACGGCCAATCGCTCGCGGCGGGCCTGGCGGGCGCGTCGGCGTATGCGTGGATCGAGGCGGGGCACGGCCGCTTCGAGCAGGCCATGTGGTTTCCGCTGCCCGTGTTCCTCGGCGCGCTGCTGACCGCGCGGCCGCGGCTGGCGGGGGTCGCGCTGGGCGTGGCGGGCGCCCTGTACTGGTTCCACG
>CAIXOZ010000010.1 GCA_903921295.1 uncultured cyanobacterium
CACGCGCTTGAACTCCTCGTCCTCGACGAGGACCGCTTCGCCACCCTCCATGCGGGCGACAACGAAAAAGGGATCGAGGGGAATGAACAGGCCGTAATCCTGATCTTCGGCGCGGAACTGGATCAGCATCTCGTAGAGATCGGTCTCCTCGTCCTCGTCGTCCTCAAGCTCGTCATCGAGATCCTCCTCATCGAGCTCATCGGGATCCGGCTCCTCCAGATCGCCGCTCACCGTCAGGGTGACGGCCGAGCGCACCAGCGTGAGGTCGAGATCCTGAAGCACGGCTTCAGCGTTGGCCAGGATCGACTCAGCGGCATCGAGCTGATCGATCACCTCGTCGTCGGCATCGCTGTCCTCGGCGGCGATCTTGACCAGGCAGACCGGGGTGTCCACCGGGGTGAGCAGCACGTAGTCGTGGCCCTCGAGGGGGATCAGTTGTTCCAGGAAACAGAGCAGCTGACGTCCGTGGCTGTCGCGCACGAGCACCGTCGGCACATCTGCGGTTCCGTTCGTGGCGGGGCCGTCGCTGGTCATCGAAGCGTCTCAATCATCTTCAGGATGGACCAACGACCCCCGATGTGTCAGGTAGTGGGGCCGCCATCCGCACCGGCTCGGGCCCTTCCCGCAGCCATTGCTGCAGCAGCAGAGCGGCAGCAGCACTGTCGATGGCGCCGCTGCGATCCCCATGCAGCCCATGGCGCTCGCCGGCTTCCCAGGTGCTGGCGTGCTCATTCACCCAGGCCAGTGGCAGGCCAAGAGCCCGCGCCAGGCGTTCGCCGTAACGTCGGCAATGCACGGCCTGGACCGTCGGTTCACCGGCGCGATCCAGGGGCAACCCGACCACCAGCGCTTCGATCCGTCGCTCCAGCACCAGGGCACGGAGCCGCAGCAGATCGGCCGCGAAGCGGGCACGTGCCAGGGCCGGCAGGGGTCGGACGGTGATCCCGAGGGGATCGCAGCCGGCCAGGCCGATACGGCGGCGGCCGACATCGAGGGCCAGCACCGAACGGGGACGGGGAGGTGTCCGGGCCACTGGTGTCAGCGCAGCATGAGCTGACCGACTGGGCGTCCCGGCAGGGAGGGGGTGGGAACGGGCCTGGGCGGTTGCCACTGCTCGAGCACGGCGCCGAGGCGCAGAGCCACGCTGGTGACCGGATGACGCACCTGGCGTCGCCAGACGGTGCGCACCATCAGCACCTGGTCACCGAGGGGCTCGGCGCCAAGATCCTGAAGCCATTGGTTGAGACGGCTGTCCTGGCGATCGACAGCAAAACTGATCGCACCACCGGCCTTCTGGGCGGCCAGGTCCAGCAGCCCCTGCACCGGGGGGCCCAGGGCCGAGAGCCAGAGGGGGTGAACGCTGAAGCAGGCGTCCAGGCCATCGCAGCGGTCATGGGCCAGCAGACGGATGCCGGCAACGGCGGTGCTGCGGCAGGAATCCACCAGCATCCAGCCGCAGCGGCTGTCATCGAGCAGGTCGTCGAGGCGACGATCGAGCAGCTGGCGCAACTGCGGCGGGCAGGCGGCCTGCTCGAGATGCCAGTAGAGCGAGGCCTGACGACGTTGCAGCGGCCGCAGCTGCAGCTCCCCGGCACCGGCGGGCCAGGGTGCGGCGGTCGAAGGGTTCGGTCGCCACCGCCAGAGGGCTTCGGAACGCAGGGGCTGAAATCCCTGCTCCCGAAGCAGGGCAAGGCGGTCCTGATCGAGGCTGGAGACCGGCAGGATCCAGCTGCTGGCGGAGGTGATCCGCTCAATCTGGGTGGTGAGCAGCGCCAGCGCCGTCGGACGCGCGGGCGCCTCCGCCGTCAGGCGCAGGTGTTGAACGAGCCAGCAGCTGCCGCGACGGTTGAGCGAACGGCTCACCAGCACCCCGAGGGGCAGCGCCTCTCCCTGGCGGGAGGCGACGAGCACCTGGGCAACCGGAGCCAGCGGCAGCCGCAGGACCTGGAGCAGACGCTGGGGCAGGGCCTCCAGCAGACAGCGCTGCAACAGGGAGTGCAATGGCAGGAAGGCAGGATCGCTGAGCAGGGGCAGGTGCCAGCCCTGCAAGGGCTCCACGGCGATCCGCTGGGGGCCGGGCGGTGAAGGCTGCGACGATCCCGGCACGGGCGGCAGTGCTGGGGAGAATCCTGACGTGGCGAGACTCCCGCGGGACATGGAGACGCTGGGTCGCCCGGTGAGGCGCGGATCGACCGCCTCCATCGTATCGGCGCTGCCCTCCGGAGACAGGGTCAGGAGCGGGGGTCAGGCCGGACGAGCACCAGCGGCGTGCGCTCATTGGCATTGCCGGCCGGATTGGGACGGAGAGCGCGCTGCAGCAGGGCCTGATCACAGCCAGGGCTGGCAGCCAGCACCTTCACCCGTCCGAGATCGTTGACATCGACCACAGCCACGGCCACACCGAGAGCGGCAGCCAGGTCGCTGCAGATGGCGGCGGGCGCCAGGGGGCCCATCACGATGGTCTGGTCGTAAGGCGGGGTGGTGCCGGTGATGTCATCGATCAGGCGCGCCTGCTCCCCGGCCAGGCGATAGAACCAGCCCTTGAGCCCGACCAGCTTCAGGCCGGTGCCGACCAGCCAGGCGCAGAGCACCCGCGCCGGCCCGACCTCATCGATCAGGCTCTGCAGACCGCAGGCCGTGGCCAGGCTGCTGGTGGGATGAAAGACACGGCAGAGGAGACGGGCCAGGGCCGATGGGGTGATCGTGACCGGATGCCGATAGCGGCCCTGCATCACCGCCAGAGGCGTTTCGCCGATCGTGAGGATGTCGCCGGGCTGGAGCAGCGCTCCGGCGTAGTGGCGCAGCACCTCCTGGGGATCATCGAGGACGCCGAGCAGATGGGTGCGGATCGGCAGCACCGCACAGTGGTCTCCCGAGCGCCAGGGCGCAGCGGCGGCACCGAGGGTGGCAGGACGACGCAGCGGCACGAGCACGCCGTCGCGACGGAGCAACCGGCCAAAGGGCCCGTAATTCACCCAGTCGATCCACACCCAGAGGGTGTCCAGCAGACGCCTGAGGTCGAGGTCCGGGGCTCCCCTGAGGCTGATCCGGATCCGGGCCTGGGTGCTGCGGTGCCCTTTGATGATGTAGGCGGGCCAGTAGCCATCCGGGCGGGCCGGCTCATCGGGGTGGAGCGTTTCGATCCGCTGGCTGATCTGCACACCCTCCAGCGACCCACGCCCGAGCAGCACCGGCTGCAAGGTCAGCTCGGGCACGAACACTTCCATGCGTGCATGCGGGTTGCGCAGGGTGATCAGACCCTCCACCAGCAGCTCCTGGTCCCCCAGGCGCTGAACCCGCCAGGAGCCTGGGTCCAGCTGCAATGGCGAAGCAGGCCGCAGCCGATGGCGAAGCTCCAGCAGCAGGAGCAGCAGGGCCAGGAGCAGGGCGCCACCCAGGACCAGGGAAAGAAGCAAGGGCAAACCGGTCACCGGCAGGATCGATCAGGCGGGAGCGTAGGTCTTGGCGGCGGTTTCAGCCCGGCTCGAGCATCGCCTCAGGCCGCAGCCAACGATCAAAGTCCTCGGCGCTGATGGCATCGAGGGCCAGCGCGGCCTCACGCAGGGTCAGCCCCTGCTGGTGGGCGTGCTTGGCGATGGCGCTGGCCCGGTCGTAGCCGATCGCCGGCGTCAACGCCGTCACCAGCATCAGGCTCTGGTGAAGCAGTGTGCTGATGCGCTGTTCATCGGCCCTGAGCCCTTCGATGCAATGGGCGCGGAAGCCCTCACAGCCACCGGCCAGAAGCTCGATGCTCTCCAGCACGTTGTGGGCGATCAGAGGCTTGAAGACATTGAGCTCGAAGTTGCCCTGGCTGGCCGCCATCTGCACGGCGGTGTTGTTTCCGATCACCTGCACCGCCACCATCGTCAGGCTTTCGCACTGGGTGGGGTTGACCTTGCCCGGCATGATCGACGAACCCGGTTCGTTCTCCGGCAACACCAGTTCCCCGAGGCCGCAGCGGGGTCCGCTGCCGAGCCAGCGGATGTCGTTGGCGATCTTCATCAGCGAGCCGGCCAGCACGGTCAGGGCCCCATGGGCGCTGGCGAGGGCCTCATGGCCAGCCAGGGCCTGGAACTTGTTCGGGGCGCTGCTGAAGGGGGTTCCGAGGCGCTCCGTCAGCCGTGCGGCCACCGCCTCGCCGAAGCCCCTGGGCGCATTGAGCCCCGTGCCGACAGCGGTGCCGCCGATCGCCAGATCCCGCACCCTGGGCAGGGCGGAACGGATGGCCTCCAGGCTGAGCTGCAGCTGGGCCGCATAGCCACCGAACTCCTGCCCCAGGCTCAGGGGCACCGCATCCTGGAGGTGGGTGCGGCCGATCTTCACCAGGTTGGCGTAGGTGGCGGCCTTGGCCTGAAGGGCCGCTGCCAAGCCCTCCACGGCCGGAAGCAGCGTCTGCTCGAGCTCGAGCACCACCGCGATGTGCATCGCCGCCGGGAAGGTGTCGTTGCTCGACTGGCTGAGATTCACATGGTCATTGGGATGGACCGGGGTCTTGCTGCCCAGCACACCACCGAGGCTCTCGATCGCCCGATTGGCGATCACCTCATTGGCGTTCATGTTGCTCTGCGTGCCGGAGCCCGTCTGCCAGATCTTGAGGGGGAACTCCTGGTCGAGGGCTCCAGCCGCCACGAGATCGGCCGCCGCCACGATCAACGCGCAGAGCTCGGGGCTGAGCTTGCCCAGGTCGCGGTTGGCTTCGGCGCAGGCGGCCTTGAGATGGCCGAAGGCGTGCACGATCGCCGCCGGCATCCGCTGACCGAAGGGAAAGTTGTGAATCGATCGCTGGGTCTGGGCCCCCCAGTAGCGGTGTGCCGGCACCGCCAGCTGGCCGAGGGAATCGGTTTCGAGACGGGTGTCTGAACCCTGGGAATCCTGGTCGGCGCTGGCCGGGCGCAGGGGCTGGGATGGCAGGGCGCCGGAGCCGGAAAGGGGTGGGGTCATCGCGGGAAATGGACGCAGACAGGGGGCGTCGGGAGGCCGGACGTCAAGACCGGGAGACGATCTCACTGTTGAGCTCGTTGACCTCGAAGCTGCGGCTGCTGCGGGCCTGCTCGCTCAGTTCAAGCCCGGTGATCTCCGAGAGCACCGCATTGATGGCATCAACATCCACCTGACCACTGGCATCCATCCGCACCTGGCCCTTCTGATCGAACACCACCACCTGGGGAATCGAGCCATTCCAGTAATGGGCGGGGTCGGTGCGGCCGCCGTCCTCGCGGCCCTGGAGCGGATCGGTAGGCAGCAGGATCAGTTCCGTGGAGGCACCCCAGAGGCGCTGCAGCTCCGAAAGGGTGGGGGCGAAGGTCTTGCTGTCGGTGCTGTCATCGAGAAAGAAGGCCAGCAACACCGGCCGATGGTCGGCCAGGGCCTCCGCCAGCGTCGAGCGGGGGGGCACCAGGGAGCCATTGCCGGCATAGAGGGCATAGATATTGCCGTCGTAACTGTTGGTGGTGCGGGCGGCCCAGACCGGCTGGACAGCCGCTCCCAGCAGCGTGGTGAAAGCGAGCAGCCAACCGAGGACAACCCGGAGCAGGGGCTGCCAGGAACGCACGGGCTGACGGCCCATGGTCCCTGCCGGGAGCTGGTGCAGGGAAACGGGCGGCAGGCAGGGCAAGGGGCTGGAGCGGATGGGGCCATTGTGCCCGCGGCCGCGGCAAGCCCGGAAGCGGTGGCGATTCAGCCGCGGTTGAGACCCCGTCCCATGCCCTGCAGAACACCGCGACCGATCAGCCCGATCGCCCGGCCGATCACCTGGGTGAGCACAACCACCAGCAGGTCTCCGACACCCTTGAGGATCAGGCGCAGCTGGGGGCCGAGGGCATCACGGGTTTCCAGCGTCAGCGTGACGAGTTGAGCGAACCAGCCCAGGCGGGCCAGCTCCTGATCACGGGGTTCGGTGAGGGCCTGGATGGTGATCACACCAGCCTGGAGGACATAGAGCTCCCGCCGGCTCTCGTACAGCTGAACCGGCCGCTCAAACCAGCCGTTCCAGCGCTGCTGAGCGTTGAGCTGATTGCGAAGCCGCTCCAGCGGCCGTGTCGCCAGCAGCGGCGGAGCCAGCAGGTAGCGACGGAGCTCCGGCCAGGGGGCACAGCAGCCGAGCAGCTCAGCGCTGAGCAGTTCCCCGGTGCGCAGCAGCCAGTTGGTCACAAGCGCCTCCAGCTGCAACACAGCCCGCGGTTCGTCGCAAGCCACCAGACAGCCGTCCACCAGCAGGGGCTGGGCAAGCACCAGGGCCGACAGCATCGGCAGGGGGTCGGGAAGCTCCGGATCGTCCTGGTCGAGATCGACGCGCGCCAGCACGGTTTCGGCGACCGGGCTCAGACGCCCGGCCTCAGGAAGCTGCACGTAACTGCCGAGGATCGCGCGCAGGGTCTGACGGCGCAGATCTGGCTGGGCCAGGCGCCAGCGCTCGCGCAGGGCCTCCCCCCGGGGCTGCTCGAGCCGGAAATGCTGAAGCAGCAGGGTGAGCTGCAGCAGCAGCGACAGCAGCAGCTCCCGTCGCCGTTCCAGGGCGAGGCCCTCCACCGCCAGCAGCTGACCGGTGCGATTGGCCAGACCGGCGTTGATCGCCTGTTCCAGCCGGCCGTCAATCGCCTCCCACAGCCCCAGGGCCGTGCGGTCGCGCAGGGTGATCAGCTGACCAGGAGCAGGCGCCTCCGACGGAGGCTCGAGGTCCCTGGCAAGCGACGCTGCAGGCGGCAGCTGATCCGACCAGGCCATCGACAGCGGCCCCCAGAGCCAGAGCAGGAAACCGCGCGCAGCCCGCAGCTCGCGCACCCTTCCTTCGATCAGGACCCGCCGGGCCCAGGAGAGCGCGGGCCGCTGCAGCATCGCCAGCCCATGGGCCAGCTCGGTCTCGATCTGGGCAAGACCGGAGGCCAGCAGCGCCGCGATGAAGCCAGCCTCCCCCTGGCTGCCGCTGGCCTCGGCTGAAGGAGCCGGCAAAGCGACCATCCGCCCACCGGCGAGCAGGGCCTCGATCGCCTGCTCCAGCTGCTCCCGGTCAGGAGCGCAGAGCAACCCTTCCACCGGCAGGCGCAACAGGAGCTCGGACGGCTCCGCCCCAGACGACGCTGCCGTGAACACAAGCAACAGGGGGGCCGGCTGCCAACGTTCCCTCAGGTGCAGCAATTCGCGCTCAAGGCTTGCCCAGGGCATCCCCCCTGAGAGGCACCAGACCACCAGGGCGGGTTGACCGGACAGGGCCTGAACGCCCTGAGCAACGCGATAAGCGCCCGAAAGCTGTGCCGCCAGGGCAGAGGCCAGGAGCGGATCGGCCAGCAGCAGCAGGGAGGCCCCGCCTGGATCGCGGGTCACGGCAGATGCGATGCACAAGGATCGGCCAACGGTAACCAGACCCGGGCCATCGCTCCAGAGGCTGAGCGCGGAATCCAGGCTGGGTGAACCCCCGCGCTCAGCCAGCCTGGCGGCGGCGACCGGTGAGATGGAGGGTGTAGGTATCGATCGCGAATCCGGTGAAGGCCTCGATCCGCTCGATCAGATCCCTTGGCAGCACCACATCGAGATCCTGAATCTCTCCGGTATCCAGGCAGGTGAGATGGCTGTGGGGATCACTGCGATAACCGTAGAGACGGCCGCTGGCCCGATCCAGGCATTCGATCACACCGGCACTCTGCAGGGCTTCAAGATTCTGATAAACGGAGGTGTGGCCGATATGGCGACCAAGGGCATTGAGCTTCTGAAAGATGTCGCGGGCGCTGAGGTGATCCTTCTCTCGCCAGAGAAGATCAAGCACCAGACGACGCTGTTTGCTGAGACGCATGCCGAGCTCCCGACAGCGCTGGTAGGCCTCATCGACGCCGGAGGCCTCAGCAGCGCCCTTCGAGCGGCCGGTGATGGCAGCGCCAGGGGTTGGCAAGGCAGCGGAGGTCACAGCGCCCGGCAAGTGGAAGTGATTCCGTTATAGATCGCCGAACCTGGCACCGTGCTCAGCCGATGGTGGCAGTGCCGGAATCCTGAAGGCGGCCCTCACCGATCGCCGCCAGGGCTTCAGCCAGATCAACCGTGCCGTCGTAAAGCGCGCGCCCGACGATCACGCCCTCCACCCCGAGGGGGGCGAGGCTGAGCAGGGACATCAGGTCGGCCAGGCAACCGATGCCTCCGGAGGCGATCACCGGGATCGAACTGGCCTGGGCCATCGCCCGAAGGGCCTCCAGGTTGGGCCCGGCCAGGGTGCCATCGGTGGCGATGTCGGTGCTGATGATGGCGGCGATGCCACTGTCCTCGAAGCGACGGGCCAGATCGGTGGCTTCGACAGCGCTCTGCTCGATCCAGCCTCGGGTGGCGACGCGACCATCCTTGGCGTCGATGCCGACGACGATCCTGCCGGGATGACGGGCCGCCAGCTCTGCCACCATCTCGGGCTGCTCGATCGCCACGGTGCCCAGGATCACGCGGTCAAGACCGCAGGCCAGGAGCTGTTCAGCCCGCTCGGCTGAGCGCACGCCGCCGCCGAGCTGCACAGGAATCTCAAGGGCGCGGGTGATCGCCAGTACGTGGGTTTCGTTGACGGGGGAGCCGAGGCGGGCCCCGTCGAGATCCACCAGATGAAGACGCTCAGCTCCCTGACGCTGCCACTCCAGAGCCTGGGCGAGGGGATCGGCATGAAAGCGGGTGACCTGGTCGTAATCGCCCTGGTGCAGCCGCACGCACTGGCCGTCCAGAAGATCGATGGCGGGGATGACCTGCATGGGCGGGGCGGGGCGGAGGACAGGGCGTTCTTCCATTGTCCCCTGTGGCTTTCTTCACACGTCTCGATGACGGAATGACCCGATTCCCTGAGAAGTTCCCGGTGAACCCTGGGAATCTTTGGACTGTCTTTAGGTTTGCAATGAAGGAATCGTGACGGATATGCCCCCCTCCACCTCTCTGCTTGCCCTGACGGGCATTGCCGGCTTTGCGCTCGTCTCCCTGATGTTCGTCATCATCCGCTGATCCCTGACCAACGCCCGGAAGCAGTCAGCAGGAGACTGCCGGAGACAGACGGAACAGCGAGGACACCCGCGCTCAGACTTGGTTGAAAGGCTGCTGTTGCCGCTGCGATGCGCCCGATCGCCAGCGACGACCGCAAGAGCCGGAGACCCCTCAGCGACGCGGTGATGGCGATGGATGAACGCCGCACCGACCAGCAACAGCAAGGCGTCCTCTTCGGCCACTCGACAGGGAGGGTCGGCCTCTGCAGAGCGGCGATGAAGTCTACGGACAGACATCGGATCTGGCTGGATCGCGCTGATGGTGACGGGTATCAGATCTGCAACGGGATCATGCGGGCCGTGTCCGGCTTCCTTGCACCGACACGAACGAGCACCCGCCGTGTCCGCATGGCTGTCCGGACCAGGCCCTGTTCAGCCATTCGCTCTTCAAGTGCGAGCGCAATGGTCTGGAGAAGGATGCTGGAGGATCGAGGCTTCTTCAGGCCTGGATTCAGGGTCTGGCGAACAGACCCTGAATCCATCCGATCGGTGGCTCAGAACCACTCGGCCTGGGCCGCTTCCTTCGGGTTGGTGTGGTCCTCGGGGGTGGTCCGGGAGAACGAAAGGGTGATCGAGCGCTTCTGCTCACCGTCGGCAGCGATCGCCTCGATCGGATAGAGCTGCTGACCATCGCGGAAGGGCACCTGGATCCTGAAGCTGCCATCGGCATTCAGGGGCACCACTTCACTGCCGATCCGCAGAGTGGCAGCAGGATCGGTGGCTCCGTACACGATCAGTTCTGCATCAGCAACCAGCCAGAAAGCACGCTGACGGGGGGTCACGCCACCAATGCCGGAATCATTGCGTCCACTGGCCCAGACTCCGACTCCGGAATCATTGAGACCAGCCGGACCAGGCGATACTCCATGCTCCTGGAATTCTTCGGATCCGCTGCGCCAGACACGACGCAGGGATTCCTGATAAAGGCGTTCGTGGATGGCTGGCTGGGCCGCCTCGGGAGCCACCCAGGGCTCGGCCGCCGGAGCCGCCGGCGCCTCGAGGCTGAAGGCGACGAAACGATCGGCAACCACATCACTCGGTTCGTAGCCGGGGATGCGGGCTGCTGCCGAACGGGCGAGAGACATCCAGCCGCCGGCGGGGAGGCGATAACCGAGCTCCACCTGATAGTCACGATCGGCGAGAGGGATCGGTACGAACCACTCCCTGGCCTCCTCATGGATCACGATCTCCTGAAGGGCACCGGAGCCGGAGCCATCGCCGGAAACATCGCGCAGACGCAGGCACAGGCTGAGGGCGCGGCGGCGGCGAGCCTGTTCCCGGTCACCGTCACTGATCGTCCAGAAGCAATAGGCCCACTGCGGTTCCCGCGGCAGAAACACCACCTGGGTGATCGTGTCCTGAGCGGTGCTGTCCGGGAACGGCTGTGCGATGCCGGAGGCAACGACGGACTCGGCGTTCTCGGAACCACTCAGGCGTCGCCACTGGCGCATCGCCAGGGATGGGAGGACGCCGAACATGCCCTTGATCCCAGCCATCCTCAGCGCTTTTCAAACAATGAACAAACAATGAGGCATCTGGACGTGTCTTCGTAGGGCGTGTGAGGAAATGCCTACGACAGTTCATCCGCCAGGGGCAGCCGATCCAGGGCCTGGGCAAGCAATGGATCGGAGGCGGTGAGGCCATCGACGTCGTGGGTCCAGATCTCCACACGCACCGATCCCCAACGCAACAGAAAATCAGCGTGATGCCCCTGCTGTTCGCAGACCGCGCCCGCACGGTTGAGCCAGGCCAGGGCCGAAACAAAATCAGGAAAGTGGAAGGTGCGGCGCAGATGGTGGCCCTCCACAAGCTCCCAGCCTGGAAGGGACGCCAACGGGTTCTGCAGATCGGCAGGCAGGTCGCTCACCATGACGGGCCCAACAACGCCCTCAGTCTGAACCGATGCAGCATCGGCGCTTGAATGGCGTCGTTGTTGCATGACGGTTGCTTTGGAGATCCTGGTGATGGGGGGGACCCGGTTCATCGGCCGGCCTCTGGTGGCTGAGCTGTTGCAAGCGGGTCATCAGCTGACCCTGTTCACCCGCGGCCGGCAGCCACTGCCGGCGGGGGTGCAGCACCTGGCCGGCGATCGCAGCCAGGCCGCCGATCTCGAGCAACTGCGCGGTCGTCGTTTCGATGTGATCATCGACAGCTCCGGCCGGACGCTGGAGGACTCCAGGGCTGTGATCGAACGCACCGAGGCACCCCGTGAACGCTTTGTGTACGTCAGTTCCGCCGGCGTCTATGCGGACAGCCAGGCCTGGCCTCTGGATGAGGAGGCACCCACCGATCCGAAGAGCCGCCATGCCGGCAAGGCGGAAACAGAAGCGTGGCTACAGAACAAGGGCATCCCGTTCACCAGCTTCCGACCGACGTACATCATCGGTGCCGGCAACTACAACCCGGTCGAGAGCTGGTTCTTCGATCGCATCGTTCACGACCGCCCCGTGCCGCTGCCCGGCGATGGCAGCACGATCACCCAGGTGGGTCATGTGGCCGATCTGGCGGCGGCGATGGCCCGCTGCCTCGAGGTCGGAGCCTCCGTCAATCGGATCTACAACTGCACCGGCAGCCAGGGTGTCACCTTCCGAGGCCTGACGGAAGCGGCAGCCCGGGCCTGCGGCAAGGACCCGGCGGCCGTGACCATCCGCAGCTTCGATCCGGCCGGACTGGATCCCAAGGCCCGCAAGGCCTTCCCCCTGCGCCTGAACCACTTCCTCACGGAGACCCATCGCCTCCGCCGCGAACTGGCCTGGAACCCGCGCTTCGATCTCGATCAGGCCCTGGCCGACAGCTATGCGAACGACTATGCCCTGCGCCCGGCGTCCACGCCTGACACCAGTGGCGATGCGGTGCTGCTCTGAGCCCTGAGGTATCCAAGAGCCGACGACAGGGCCAGCAGCAACGACGGCCAGAACAGCCAGTACCCCAGCTGGTGCAGCGGTTTCACCAGAACGCTGCACCAGCTGGGCGGCCAGAGCAGCAGCAGCAAGGCCAGAAACTGCAGGATCGTCTTCGCCTTGCCCGAACGGGAGGCCGGTCCGCCGTTGCCCTGGCCGGCACGCCAACCGGAGATCAGCAGCTCCCGGGCCAACAACAGCCAGACGGCCCACAGCGGCAGACCGATCAGATCCGGACGCTGGATCGAACCCAGCCAGAGGAGAGGTGCACTGATCAGGATCTTGTCGGTGAGGGGATCAAGGCGGGCCCCCCAGACCGATCCGCCACCACTGCGACGGGCCAGCCAGCCATCGGCGGCATCGCAGAGCCCGCCGAGCAGCAACAGCAGCCAGGCCAGAGCAAACCAGCCCTGGGTGAGGGCCAGCAACAACGGCAAGCCGATGACGGCTCTGGCGACCGTGAGCCCATCAGCCAGGCGGCGCCCGAGGCCGGGCCTGGGAAGGGGTCCGGAGCGACTGGAAGAATCGGTGGAGCCCATGGCAGGGAAGGCGCTGCCATCAGTCTCCCTGCCAGGGGTGCCCAAGGGGGCTGTCAACAGCGCCCAGCCCTTTCACAATGAAAGGCACACCCTGGAACGTTGATCGTGTCCCCTCTGACGCAGCAGACCGTTTCCGCGGTGATGTCCCAGCCCTTGCTGTCGGTGCGGCCGGACACCCCCCTTCAGGAGGCGGTGCAATTGATGAGCGAGCACCACATCAGCGGTCTGCCCGTGCTTGATCAGCACGGAAAGCTCCTCGGTGAGCTCAGCGAAAAGGATCTGATGGTGCGTGAAAGCGGCTTTGAAGCCGGTCCCTACGTGCTCCTTCTCGATGCTGTGATCTATTTGCGCAATCCCCTGGAATGGGACCGTCAGGTGCATCAGGTGCTGGGCAACACCGTCGCCGATGTGATGGGCTCCCATCCCCATACCTGCCAGGGAGATCTGGGGTTGCCGGCGGCGGCACGCCTGCTGCACGACAGCAGCACCCAGCGCCTGTTTGTGCTCGATGCGAACCAACGGGCCATCGGGGTCCTGACCCGCGGCGATGTGGTGCGGGCTCTCGCCGCTGAAGCCGGCTGAAGCGCGGCAACCCTCAGGGGCTGGGCGGCGGCAGCAGCGGTACCGGCGGCACGGCGTTGCTCCGGGTCGCCTCCTGGCCAGAGATGCTGCCAGGGGGACCTGCGGCCGCAGCCGACGCTGCCGGGCCACCGCCGGCGTTGGAGTCGGCACTGTTCGGACCCTCCGGGGAGTTCGGTGTGCTCTGGCCAGCCTCGGGAAGGGACTGGCCGTCCTGGAGGAGCAGCGGTGCGGGCAGATCGGCAGGAAGGGGCAACGGCTCGACCGCGTTCGGGCTGTTGGCGGGAAGGCGAATGGCCTGCTCGATCTCCCGCAGCGCCGTCGGATCCGCGGTGATCGGGGGTTCCCGCAAAGGAGAGCGCAACGCCAGACGGCTGGGATCAGGGCCCCGTTGCGGCGCCCAGATCAGCCGGGCCAGCGGTTCCACCCCCTGCTCCATCAGGCGGTTGAAGCCCGCCAGAGCACGATCGACGAGGGCCCCACCAAAGGCCTGACTGCACTGCAGGGGATTGCGGCAGCCGTCACTGCCGCCGCGGGAGGCGAGGCTGGCCAGCAGCTGACCCTGCAGCGGCACCGGACGCAGGCTGAGTCGGAGCATGTAGGGCACGTGCACGAAGCTGGTGGCGCCACCGCTGATCCAGTTGGCGTCCTGCTCGTTGAAGCCTTTGCTGCCAGGGATGATGAAACGGCTCTTGGAGGCATGATCGGGCATGTAGGCCGCCACCAGACCGCGGCTGCGCGCCAGGGCGCGGGTCTGCTCGAGCGTGAGACCGTCCTTGGTCATCAGCACCTCGATCCGCCCGTCGCGACGCAGGCCCATCAGCATGCGGATCCGGGGCAGGTAATACCGGATCTGCTGCCCCATGCTGATGCTGTAAGCCCCCCTGTACTCAGGAGAAGGGCTCTCCAGATCGTTGTAAACACTGTGCAGACCACCGATGAAGGTGTCAAAGCGCTGCGCCCTGGCTGCCGTCAGTTCCCCGAAACCGAAGGACACCTGACCGTCGTGGCCGATGCCGATGAAGGCCCGCTGCCGCGAGGCCGTGCGGTTGCGCCCCCGCCAGACCCGCGGCCCCAGCTTGAGATCGCCGAGGGGCACCGTGATTTCCTGACCGCCGGCGGTGACGTGCCGCTCGTACATCGGACCCGAGACAAAGGCGAGGGCGCCGCTGTCGGCAAACGCCTGGCGCTCACGATCCCATCCCTCAAACAGATCGACCTGCACGCGACGGGGATCGAAATCGAGCACGAAGCTCTCGGGAGCTTCGCGGTAGCGGAAACTGTCGCCCGCCGAACGAAGCACAGGCACCAGGTCGCTATCGACTGAGGCCGGCTCAGGAACGGGGGGAGCGATCGCCACGAGAAGGCCGAAAACCCCGAGCGGAATCCCCAGCAGAAGCCATCGCTTGCGGCGCCAGAGCGCTCGACGATCACGCCGTCGTGGTGAGGGCGAACGCTGGGCCCCATCCGTTCCAGAGGCGGTGACGCGGCGGCGTGGCTGGGTGCTCGTCACAGCGAGGCGTCAAAGGGCGGGTAAAAGCCGGGGCGGGTCAATCAGCCGGGGCGAATCAAACAGCCAGAATTGGGGAAACAGACGAGCCGGAGCAGAGGTCAGGGACTGAGGGAAGCCAGGCCCCGGTCCTGGACCACGGCCAGGATGCTTTCAGCGATCAGCCAGGCCCTTCCACGCTCAGCGCGGAAGGGCTCTCCTGTCAAGAATCGGCCGAGACCTGTTGGGCTCAGGTGGCGGATTCCAGACCCATCACCTGGCGATAGGCCGGACGCTGCTGGGTGGCCGTGATCGAGGCCCGGACCTGGGGCCAGGGGGTGAGATCGAGATCGGGGAAGAAGACCGGCAGATAGGCGAGATGGGCCTGAACCACGCAATCGGCCACGCCCCATCGCCGGCCGACCAGGGGGGCCGCCGCCTCCAGGAGTGGATCGAGCACACCCATCAGCCGGGTGAATTCCCGCTCGCGACTGGAGGGAACGAACAACGCGTTCGAGAGCGTGGAATTGGCGAAAAGCACCCATTGCGTCGCCAGAGCCCGCTCGGCGCCGTCCGCGAACTCGCGGGCATGAACATCAGCGAGATGGAGGAGGATCGCTCCGCTTTCAAACAGCTGCAGTGGAAGGCCATTGGCACCAACGACACTGCTGTCCACCAGGGCTGGCACCTTGCCGAAGGGGTTGATGGCGGTGAAGGGCTCCTGGCGATGCTCGCCGTTCTGGAGATCAAGTTCGGCCCAGACGTAGTCGATCCCTTTCTCCGCCATGTACCAGCGGGGCATCGAAGCTCGGCTGCGCTGGCTTCCGTAAAGGGTCAGGGTCATCGATCCTGCAGGTCTGGGGCGGTGCAGAACGCATCCTGCCGTCCTGGCGGCGGGCAGGCAGCACCCCAGAGGCCATCCACCAGCCGACGGGCGTGGCGCACCTGCCTGGCAGAACCCAGATAGACCCAGAGCCAGGGGCCATCGCTGCTGCGCCAGCGCCAGCGGCGATACAACCTGGGGACCCCCTCAAAACGATCCAGAGCAGGGAAGCTGTCCAGGCTGACGCGAAAAAGCTCCCCGATCACATGACCAGCTCCTGGCACGGCCATCGGGAAGGGGCCAAGGTCATGGAGATCCAGCTGCTCGAGCCTGGCCTCCCCGACAAAGATGGCGCCGGCAAGTTGGTGATGGTTGGCATGACCACGCTTGAGGGTGCCGTACACCAGGAGCAACTCCGACAAGGTGGAATCGGCCATGGGTGGCGACAGGGCCAGCACAGGCCCTGCGAGAAAAGAAACCAACGGGACCAGGCTGGATCGGACAGCGATCAAGGTCCAGGTGGCATCGTCGCGCAGTGAAAGGGACCAGCCGGCAGCCGCCGGCAGCGCCTGCCCTCAGCGCAACAACGACGCCGCTGATCTGGACATCGCTCGCGTCCTCGGGCGCGCCTGGGATTGAGAATGGCGGCTTCCCCGCGAGAGGCCTGCGTGGCCCGTCGACGTCTTCAGAAGCAGCTGCCCGCGGAAACCCGTCGCTGGATCGATCACTGCCTGCAGTCGCTGGAGCGCTCCCAGCGCTTTGAAGATGCCTACGCCCTGCGGATGGAACTGGCGGAATGGGTGCTCGAGGAAGAGAACGGAAGCGGCCAGGGAAATCTGACGGTGGAGGCCCTGCTGCACCAGCAGCACCCGGATCAGGACCCTCTGGTTCTTGGCTGAGACGAACACAGGCCACAGGCGCGTATCGGGATAATGGGGACCGCCCCTTCCCACCAGTCCGCCCTGCGTGATGACCCTTGCCCTGTTGATCGCACTCGCCGGCTCCCTGGCCCTGATGGCCCTGATCGTCAAGCGACTGGAGAACGCGCGTTGAGCGCTGCGACCCCTGAAACGGAGCCGACTTCTGCATCGTGGAAGCGAGCGCTCAGGTCTGTCACCCACGGCGGGTGACCAGGGCGAATGACCAGCGCGGGCGATCAGCGCGAACGGACAGACACCCTTGATCGCGCTGCACTACGCAGGCGTCGCTGCCTTGCCCCCCATGGGCGTGGAGCCTGGCCCGGTTGAGCTCCGGGGAACCGAATCCCATGCCAGCTCACCACTTGACGCGCCTGCGGCTGCGGCTCTTCGCAGCGGGGGCCAGGCCAAAAAGCTCCGCGCCTGCCAGGACAGCCCTCCAGGCTCCGCCGATGGGGCGAGGGACAACCACGACCCCGGCCGACAGAATAAGAAAACTTGATGGCATCGACAAAAGTTGTTGAACGCCCTACGATGGCAGCATCGGTGACACCGAGATCTCTCATCTCCCTCGGAAGGCCGCCCCATGGACGTTCTCGACAGCCAAGGCCTGAAGCTGGCAACGCTTGAGCCCTATAACGCCAACGAAACGGACCTTCTGGTCGGAAGCCTCGCCACCGAAAGCCTTGATCCCGGAGACACCCCTGGAGCCATCAGCGGTGGTGGCGAGATCTCAATCCAGGCAGCCCTGACAGGGGAAACCTCGATCGGCACCGATCTGATCGCGGGCAGCACAGCCTCTACGACAGCGCTGAACAACGGCGACAGCATTACGGGTTATGTCAACACTCTCGGCGATCACGACTGGTTCCGGGTGCAACTCACGGCCGGCAGCCGCTATCGCTTCAATCTGAACCGCGTCAGCGGCGCGATCGACCCGCTGCTGTGTCTGCGTAACAGCGCCGGTAGCTGGATCGCAGAAAATGATGATTCCAACAATAGTCTGAATTCCGAGATCCTGTTCACGGCAGCCAGTTCCGGCACCTACTACCTCGACGCCGGCGCCTACAGAAACGGCTCGACCGGTCAATACAGGCTGCTGGTGTCCCAACTGGCCACCGACCAGTACAGCGCCAATACCAGCACCACCGGTGCGATCGCTGTCGGCGGCAGCGTCACCTCCACGATCGACAGCCTCGGCGATCACGACTG
>CAIXOZ010000011.1 GCA_903921295.1 uncultured cyanobacterium
AGATCGCGAGCAGCGTTGGTGACGATCTTGGAAGCGTTGGAGGTGATGCGGTTCACAGCATCCATACGCTTGTTGCTCTCGGCCACCATGGCGGCGAGGGCGTCAATCTGACCAGCGTTAAGGAATTCGCCGCGGGCGTCAGCCTGAGCAACGACCTTGGTGAAGGCGTCGAACATTGAAGAGCTCCTGGTCCTGACGCTGCCGTCAGGAGTTGGGTGAAGGGGGGAAGGTGAGAGCACGACCAGAGGCGCTCTCGCTGCAAGCGGTTGACCCAGGGTGAACCCGGCGGCATCCGTTTGACCTGACCATTGTTGGGCAAGGGCCCCGACCGATGAGGATGACTTAACAAACGGTCATTGCATGCTGATGTCCCTTGCGCCGCAAGGGATCTGACGGGTTTCTCAGGGCGCTGGCTCCGCTCCGGGTTCACCATGAACGGATGGCTGCAGCCAGGGCTGCTGAACTTGTGCGCGTGAGAGCCTGCCGTTGCTCATCAAGGGGCTGAGAGCGTTGCCTCTGCAGACGCTCAGTCGGTCGGTCGACCACCGCCAGGCCCTGGCGGACTCAGCCGGTGCCTTCCGCGGGCGGTGATCGGCGGCCACGGCTTGCGCCTGGCTTTCTGGTGTTCCGGTTGGCCGGCCCAGGGGGCGGTATCCCATCGAAAACCCCCGGATCCAGGCCCTGGATCCGGGGGTGAAGGGGGTCCCATCAGGGAACTGGTGTGATCGCGTCGCGGGAAGCGAGCGTTCAGTCGTCCTTTTTCTTGGGGGTCCGGGTGCGGGCCACGGGGGCATCGAGGGCGCCACCGCTCACCGCCACCGACGTGATCTTGCCACCCATGCGCTGCACGAGCTGCATGGTTTCGTTCATGCGGGTGTAGGGAACGTTCATCACAACATCCGCGGTACGGGAGTACTGGTTGTTGTTCAGGTTGGTCACGGTGAAGGTGACCTTGCGATCGTTGGCGAGGCTGGTGCCCCGGGTTCCGGCAGAGACTTTCATGGGTGGGGTCCGCGTGACGGTGGCTGGGTTCCGGGTCAGTTGACCGGGGTGATGCTGGCGATCCGACCGCCTTCACGGTGGATCTGCTGCTGGTACTCGAGCAGCTTGTTGAAGGGGATGAAGCGCACCCGATTGCTGCGCTTGTGCAGGCGGTAGTTGTTGAAGCCGGTGATTTCCACGCGGAAGGTGCGACCTTCTTCGCCGGAGCCCACGCCCTGTCGGGTGACCCCGTCGACGGGCACCTTGCGGAAGGCTGCGCCCTTGGCGTTCGGGCTCACCACAGGCATCGGCGATTCGGAGTGAACCGCCGGATTGAGGCGGGACTGGTTACGCAGCAGGTCGCCGCGCACGGACGCGCCCACCCCACGGGTCAGCTGCAGCATGTAGGAGAACTGCAGTCCCTGCTGGGCCTTGGAATAACCGAAGCCGTGCAGGTAGGGCACCACTTCTTCACCGAAGCGATCCTGATACTCGGCGCTGTCGAGGTAGGAGTCGATTTCGGCATCCACGCCCTGCTCCTGCAGGATCGTGAAGTGATGCAGCATCTCCGCCTTGTTCTGGGGAGCGCGGCCGAGCAGGTGCTTGAAGTTGAGCTCGATGAACCGGTAAGGATTGGTGTTCTCGAAGAACTTGCTGCGGTAGAGGCCGCTCTTGGCCACCTGACGCACGAATTCGCGCACACTCAGGTAACCGCGCTTGAACAGCGACTCCGGACCCTCAAGGCGCTCGCTGGCCATCACGTACTGGTTGCCCAGCACCTGCTTGTAGACGGCGCGGATCAGTGCCTGCTTGTCGTTTTCGGTGGCGTTCAGCCAGTTCTCGCTGTTGCGCTGATTGGCGAAACGCTCGATGCCCAGATAGGCAGCGTTGGCAAGGGTCATGGGCTTGCGGGCCGGGGGGAGGAAAAGCGGAGCAGCGGCGAGTGACTCAACCCAAGGCTGCAAGGCGGATCCTATGGGGCTTCCCTGGCTGTTCACGCAGCCTTTCACAATCGTTACAAAGGACACGCTGCCAGCCCTGGAATCCAGCGGATCAGACCGATACCATCCGCCCAGAATCCCGATCGCCTGCCCCTGCCATGGCCTTGTCTTCTGCCGCGATCGACACCATGCAGCGCCTGGTGGATCAGGTGCAGGCGCTCTCCTCGGTGGCTGAAACCCTCACCCTGCGCCTGCTCGAGCTGGAGGAGCGGCTGCAGCGGCACGAGCGCGCCATCAGCGAGCCTGCCACTCTGGATCTCGGCGCCCTGGCCGAGCGTCGCCTGGCGGAGTCAGAGCAACGTCTGCAAGGCCTCGAGCAGATGCTCGCGTCGCTGCCTCTGGCGCAGGGCGCTGAGGTGGTGGATCCTGCGCTCCCGGCTGATCCAGGCGATCAGCCCCAGGCCGGCGGTGGAGAGCCCAAATCTCTGTCTGCCTCAGTGGAACGGGCTCTTGAAGCGGTCGATCCGGTTGTGGCCGAACCCGAGGCGCTGGAGCCTTTGCTCCGGTCCACGGCCACGGAGGGAGCCGATCCGGCGCTGGCCGAGGAGGAGGAGGGGTGGCAGGTGGAGGAAGACTGGAGCCCGTCGGCTCGCCTCAGTGCCTGATGCCAGGGCGGGTCGGTGGCCGCTCTCCGGTGCTGCGGGGGCTAAAGCCCGTCGGCGGGGCGCGGTGAAGCGAGAAGGCTCAGGCCAGGGCTGCTGCCCAGTCGGCGGGAATCTCGGCGGCGAAATCGGCGTGACGTTCGAATTCAAACGGTCCGGCCAGGGACCCCCACAGATGTTCATGGGTGGTCGGGTCGTGGCCGCGGTCGATCGTGCGCATGTGCTGCGGGGAGATTTCGAAATGGCTCACCAGGTAGGCGGTGCTTCCCTTCCGCTCCACCAGGCAGCGGCATCCGGGCTCCACCTCACCCACGAAACCGTCACCCTCCTGGCGCACCACATAGGAGCAACCATCCAGGAAACGCAGATCGTCTTCCCGGATCGTGGCCATCAGGCTGGGATCGTTCACCGCGCCCCAGAAGCGACGCTCCTCATGCAGAGCATGGTTGTGGATCACCAGACCTCTGCTGTCCTCGGTGGCCCGCAGCACCCTGATCCGGTAGGGCTCTCCGGGCGCGAAGGCATACCACTGCTCGAGCATCAGTGAGCCGGGCGCCAGGTGCACGAGCGGCCGGAAGGCCACGTGGATGTGCGCATAGAGCGGCGGGTTTTCAAACGCCTGGTTCTGGTTGCTGAAGCTGCCACTGAGCAGGGTGATCAGCTGGTGGAGAGGTCGATGCATGGGCCGGATCTTAGTCAGTGCGGCGGCTGGCATCGCTGCGGAGGCCTGGATCAGAGGCCGAGCAGCCGCAAGCGGAAGGTGGCCACCTGACGGGCCATCTCGGCCTGCTGCACCAGAAACGGATGGTCACTGATCTGTTCGAAGATCAGCTCCACCTTCTGCTCGCTCGTGAGGCCGTGGTTGGGATGCTGATGGGAGTGACGTTTCCAGGCTTCATCGAAGGCGAGGGCGAAGCTGTCGGCGTTGTTGAACACCTGGTTGGAACTCGGGGGCGTTCGCATCGATGGGGGAGTCTCGGTTGGATCGGGCCGATTCTCGCCGCCGGCCGGTGCTCTGCGCACGGCTGATGCCGGCCCTTGTCCCTGGGATGGGACCACCGGCGCCCTGGCTCAGAGGCCACCGAACAAGGTGTGTTCGACCACGTCGTAAAGCTCCAGCGTTTCTTCACTGTCCAGTCCGGAGACGGCGATTGAGACGGTCTGGCGGCCTGGGTGGCAGTGCACCGTCAGAGCCACGGCCTGTTCGCTGTGGTCCACGTGATAGCTGGCCCCGTTGTCAGCGTCGCCGTAAAGGGTTTGCGGATGGAGGGTGAATCCCAGCCCCTGGGTGAGGCGAATGATCCCGGGCAGTGCGCTGGCCAGGTCGGCCGAGGAGAGGATCGCGCCTGTGTATACGAACGGGGCCGGAGGTTCGGTGTCTGCCAGGTCTGGCAGGAGGGTCTGGGTCAGCGTTCGGATCAATGCCTTCATCGCCGCAGTGTTCTGGGCATGGCAGATACGCTAGGTCTGGACCCCAGGCGTGGTGTGTCGGTGTTGACACCACCACCATCGGTGGGTGGGTTCTGCATCGGAAGGCTGTCGCCATTGGCCTGGTCTTGGATCGCTGAGTCCGTGGAACAGGCTCCGGTCCAGGTCTCTCCAGCCGCCACCCGCATGGTTCCGCGTCCCGGCTCGGCAGCGTTGCCGGACTTCGATCATTCGCCCGTCAGCTCTCACCTCAACAGTCACCGCCCCGTTCGCCCTGACGCGTTGGCGTCGCCTGCCCGTGATGGCGCCAGCCTTGGTCGTCGTCACCGCTCTGGCCGGTCCCTGGGGTGCTCTCCAGCCATCCGGTGGCCTCGACACGGCAGCGCCGGGGCGTCAGCCTGCCTGGGGCGAGTCCCTGGTCGCACAGGTTGGCGCTCACCTTCCGGGCCGGGGACCGCGGTGCTGGAGATCTCCCCATCTGCAATCAACCGCCAGTGGCGGATTGATTCACTGCATGGAATGTGGATGCCAGGACCCAGATTTGAACTGGGGACACGGCGATTTTCAATCGCCTGCTCTACCAACTGAGCTATCCCGGCCCGTCGCCGAAGCGACCCGATGATCTTAAACCATGGCCCAGGGCTGGCTTGAGCGTCGTTGCGGTGTGCGGGCCAGGCACAGCAGTCCGGCAACGGTCCAGCCCTGCTGCTCCAGTGCCATGGCCGCAGCGCTGGCAGTGGCGCCGCTGGTGAGGATGTCATCGACCAGCACCACCGGCGCGGCCTGCCGGGGAGCCGGTACCTGAACGGCAAACGATCCCGCCTGGTTGCTCTGCCGCAGGGCCCGGTTCAGGTGGTGCTGGCCGACGGTGGCGCGGCTGCGCTGCAGCAGCAGGGGGTGTTCCTGGCCGCCAAGCTGCTTCAGCAACGCCTGGGACAGACGCTGGGGCAGGGGGTTGCTGCGGCGTTTCCAGCTGGGAATCGGCACCAGCACAGGGGAGGCCCCTCCGATCTGCTCCTGCCAGCTGAGGTTGCAGGCGAGCCGTCGGCTCAGTTGTTCACCGAGGGCCTCGATCAGCTCCGGGCGTGGTTGGGGGCGCAACTGCAGCAGCAGCCGGCGCAGCTCGCCGTCGTACCAGCCCAAAGCCCACCAGGACAGCGGCCGATGCCCCTGCAGGCCGGCTCTCGAGAGTTGCAGGTCGTGCTGGCAGTCGCTGCAGAGACTCGCCGCTGGATCGCTCGTTGTCAGGGCCCGCCGGCAACGCGGGCAGGGAGAGAGGCTGATCAGGTCCCGGAGGCCCTGCCAGAGGACCGTGAGCATCGTCGTCGCTCCTGCACGGCCTCAGCATTCCCCGGTCGACACCCTGGGCGCTGGCGCTCAGCGTCTGGATCAGGACATCGGCGGCAGGGAGCGCAGCATCGCCACCAGGGTTCGGTGCGCATCCTCGCTGTCGCTCAGCGGATGGTCGAAGGGCACCAGCAGGGTCTCGCCATCCGCCGCCAGTTCCATTCCCTCGGGCCGTACCGCCAGCATCTGCACGTCGCGGGCTTCCGGGCGGTTGCCGAAATGGCGGGCGTAGGCCACCACCGCCTCGGCGTGGTCACGGTTCATGTGGGCGCAGATGCGCGCGCTGACAGCATCGGTGAGGGGATCGGCGGCCATGGCGGCAGGGGGTGCAGCTGGGCGGATTCTGGCGCTCAGCCGGCCCCGAAGCGTTGCCAGAGCAACAGCGCCAGACGCCCGCCGCTGAACAGCACGTAACCGGCCAGGAGCACGAACAGCGCCATCGAAAGGATCTGGCTGAGGCGTTGGTTCATCGGTCTCGGTCTCGGCAGGCGTCGGCTTCCAGTGTCAGGCAGGTCAGGGCGAGTCGGGCCATGCCCAGGGACGGTTCAGCGCCAGGGCAGGTGAGCACCGGCAGGCCAAGCTGCTGTTGACGCATCCGCCGCCAGAGCGGATTGCGGGCACCGCCGCCGATGCTGAGGATCCGCTCCGGCGCCGGTACCCCCAGCGCGGTCAGCCGTTGCCAGCCCTCGTGCTCGATTCGGCTCAGCCCTTCCAGAAGCGCCTGCAGGTAGAGGGCATCACTGACCGGCCGCGGTTCCAGCACAGGCTCCAGGTGGGGATCATCCACCGGGAAACGTTCGCCGCGGCTGAGCAGGGGGCGCAGGTTCAGACCGCTGCTGCGGCTCAGGTCAATCTGGCGGCTGAGCTCCACCAGCTGCTCGTCGGAGAAGAAGCGGCGCAACACCGCAGCGCCGGCATTGGACGCACCGCCGATCAGCCACTGACCCGCCAGGCGGTGGCAGCTGATCCCCGGCCCCTGAATCGGGATCGGGCTGAAACGCTTCACCACCAGGGTGCTCCCGAGCACCGTGACGCCATCCCCGGCTGCCGGTGCGGCGGCCAGTACGGCAGCGTTGGCATCGGTGCTTCCTGCCACCACGAGGCAGTCGCCGGGCAGGCCGAGACGTGTTGCCAGCGCTTCATCCACCACCCCTGCTGTCGCCCCGCTGGCCACGATCGCGGGCAGGGCTCCCGCCCAGCTCTGGTCGGCGATCGTGCCAGCCCAGCGCTGGCGCTCCAGATCCCAGCCCAGGCGCAGGTTGTTGCCCTCTTCTCCCCAGCGCCAGTCGCCCAGGAGCCAGCCCATCAGCCAGTCGGCCTGGTGGCGCAGCAACCAGCCGCCCGCTGGCGGGCGGCCTTCGCGGTGCATGAGCGTCAGCGCCCGGGCCAGGCTGCTGCTGGCGCTGGCGGCAACGGGGTGCCCATCGGCCAGCTGCCGGGCTGTCTGCTCCTGTTCAGGACAGGCCTGGTGATACGGCAGGGCGGTGCCAAGCGGTTGGCCCCGGTGGTCGCACAGGAGCAGAGTGCCCGAGGTGCCGGCCAGGGCCACGGCCCCGATCGCGGCCCGTCGTTCGGGAGCCAGCTGCAGCACCATCGTCACCAGGGCCTGGCGCCAGCCCTCGGGCTGCTCAAAAGGCCGTGGGTAGTTCGCGCTGAGGCGCTCCAGCCGATCACCCCCAGGGGAGAGCAGCGACAGCCTCAGTCCGCTGGTGCCGAGATCGACGCCCAGCGCCAGGGAGCCCCGGCGCCGTTCTTGCTGCACGCTGGCGTGGCCCACGGAGTGCGGCTGTTCAGGAACGTGGCATCCCCGATCAGCCTGCTGCTGAGGCCACCAGCCTGGCGCTGGCATCCCGCAGCACCAGGGCCTTGGCGTCCACGTTCTCCCAGGGGAGATTGAGATCGCTGCGCCCGAAGTGGCCGTAGGCCGCCACATCCTGATAGAAACTGCCACCCCGCTGACCGGGGAGCTGGCGCAGCCCGAAGGCTTCGATGATCGCGCCGGGTCGCAGGTCGAAGTGCTGCTGCACGAGTTCCGTGAGGGCGTCATTGCTGATGCGCCCGGTGCCGAAACTCTCGACCAGGATGCTCACCGGGCGCGCCACGCCGATGGCATAGCTCAGCTGAACTTCCGCCTTGCGGGCCAGGCCCGCAGCGACGAGCGCTTTGGCCACATAGCGGGCGGCATAGGCAGCCGAACGGTCCACCTTGGTGGGATCCTTGCCCGAGAAGGCGCCACCACCATGGCGGGCATAGCCGCCGTAGGTGTCGACGATGATCTTGCGACCCGTGAGGCCGGCATCGCCCTGGGGACCGCCAACAACGAATTTGCCCGTTGGATTGACCAGGAAGCGGGTGCTCTCCCTGGAGGGTTTCAGCGCCAGATCGGCGGTGGCGGGTCCCACGACGTGGTCCCAGAGGTCGGCGGCGATCCGCTCCCTCAGGGCTTTCTCCTCGGAGACCCCATCAATCTCAGCGGTGTGCTGGGTGGAGATCAGGATCGTGTCGATCGCCACCGGTCGATCGTCCTCGTACACCACGCTGACCTGGGTCTTGCCATCGGGCAGGAGGTAGGGAAGGGTGCCGTTGTGGCGGACGGCAGCCAGTTGCCGCGCCAGTCGATGCGCCAGGCTGATCGGCAGGGGCATCAGCTCCGGCGTCTCATCGCAGGCGAAACCGAACATGATCCCCTGATCGCCGGCTCCGATCAGATCGAGGGGATCACCGGCATGGTCGTCGGCCTCATTCACCCCCTGGGCGATGTCCGGCGATTGCTGATCAAGGGCCACCAGCACGGCACAGCTGTTGGCATCAAAGCCACCGGCGCGGGCGCCGTTGTAGCCGATCGACGCGATCACTCCACGCACCAGGGTGTTGAAGTCGACGCGGGCCGTGGTCGTCACTTCACCGGTGATCAGGCACAGCCCCGTGTTCACAACGGTTTCACAGGCCACCCGGCTGGCGGGATCCTGGGCGAGCAGTGCGTCAAGCACCGCATCACTGACCTGATCGCAGATTTTGTCGGGATGGCCCTCGGTCACCGATTCCGAGGTGAAGACGTGGCGACCCATGCCGGTGGCACAAAGGATTTCGAGCCTATCGTCCAGCCATCACCCTGGCTCAGCCGCAGCGATCGGCTGTCGCCAGCAGATCTCAGGCCTCGGTGCGGATGTGTAGCTCATCCCAGTGATGGATCAGGGGGAACGGATCCCCCAGCGGTGGTACCTGCCCCCAGCCGGCGACATACCCCAGGGCCCGTTGGTGGGGGATCCCAGCAGCGACAGCCATCTGCAGATCGCTTCGGGCATCCCCGATCAGGGCGCAGGCCTGCACCGGAACACCGAGAGCGGCGCAGAGGCCATGAACAGCCGCTGGATC
The DNA here is from genome assembly GCA_903921295.1 of uncultured cyanobacterium. Lineage (GTDB taxonomy): Bacteria > Cyanobacteriota > Cyanobacteriia > PCC-6307 > Cyanobiaceae > CAIXOZ01. Next base: position 8,735 of record CAIXOZ010000011.1, read on the forward strand.
CGGCTTGCGGGGGGTGTCGTCGGCACTCCAGATCGCTCGGAAATGATGACGGAGGCCATGGCTGTCGAGAAACCTGGCGATGCCGGCGCTGGTGTCATTGCTGATCACGGCGCAGAGAATGCCTGCGGCCCCGAGCCGTTCAATCGCCGCCACGGCCTGATCGGTGGTTGCACTGGCGCCGGCTTCACGCCGGTCGCACTGCTCGAACACCGTTTGACTCAGTTGCAACGCCTCGGGCCAGCCCAGGCCCACCTGGGCGAGGGCCGTGGCCGTGGCCAGCAGGTTGTGATCGCTGGTGGCCACAGCCGTGATCCCTGCTGGATGCACGGAGTCTTCGCGTAGGCCGTAGGCCTCGAGCAGACGCACACGCAAGGCCGGCCGCCGTTGGGGGGCAACGGCGGCCAGACAGTGTTCGAGTCGGCTGGTGGCCAGCGTGTGCAGCTCGGGCTCGCTGTGGCTGAGGGTGCCGTCCTTGTCGAACAGCACCGCCTGCACCGGGCCGAGATCCAGATCACGCAGCAGCAGGGCGGCCATGGCGACCGCGGCTCTGGGATCAGTCGAGGGTGACGCCCATCGGCTCGGTTTCAGCCTGTTCCAGCAGCATCTGCTTGTAGCGGGCAGCCATCTCTTCGGCCTTGTCGAACACCTTCTGGGGATCGGTGAGCATGTCGCCGGGTTCGGGCTCGAGGGCTTTGGTGGACAGCGAGATCCGACCGCGCTCGGCATCGAGATCAATGATCATGACCTTCATCTGGTCATTGACATTGAGGACGGTGTGCGGAGTCTCGATGTGTTCGTGGCTGATTTCGGAGATATGCAGCAGGCCGCTGACCCCACCGATGTCGATGAAGGCGCCGTAGGGCTTGATGCCGCGAACGGTACCAATCACCACTTCGCCCACCTC
>CAIXOZ010000012.1 GCA_903921295.1 uncultured cyanobacterium
CGACGAAGCAAAAACTCTGGAAAAAACAGAGCGGGCGGCGGGAATCGAACCCGCATCATCAGCTTGGAAGGCTGAGGTTTTACCACTAAACTACGCCCGCCTGAAGAACCCAAAAGGATTGAATCACCAGCGATAGGTGATCAGAAGTCTCTGGATTCAGGCGAACTTCCCAACAGGGGGAAGGCGAACGGATACGAAAAACGGAGACAACAGAGCAGCCAGGCTGCCTGGAGCACTCCCGGATCGGTTCAGCTGCAGCATTATGGCCTGCGTCAGGGACCGCGTCATTGACCGTCGGAACGCCAAGCCTCCAGGACCCCGTCTGTGAGGACGCCGCCAGGCTGCGCGGCTGGCCCCGGCTGCGGCTGCTCTCCGCCTACGGACTCGGCGATGTCGGCACCGGCATGGGCGCCGCCCTGATCGGCTTCTTCCTGCTGCGTTTCTATGTCGCCGCCGGCCTGCCGCCCTGGCTGGCGGGTCTGGCCTATGGCATCGGCCGACTCTGGGACGCGATCAACGATCCGATCATCGGCTGGCTCAGCGACAAGACCAGCCGACACCCCTGGGGGCCGCGCATCCCCTGGATGTTCTGGAGCGCGCTGCCTCTGGGCGCAGCGATGGCGGCGATGTGGTGGTTGCCGCCGTGGCCTGATCTGTGGATCAAGTTCTGGATCTTTCTGGCGATCTCGGTGCTGGCGAACAGCCTTTACACCTGTGTCAACCTGCCTTATTCGGCCCTGGCCTCCGAACTGAGCAGCGATGTTCACCTGCGGACCCGCCTGAACACCGCCCGCTTCACCGGCTCGATCCTGGCCACGCTCACCGGTGCTCTCCTGGCCGGGGTCCTCGTCACCAATCTGTGCGATCCCACCACCTACTGGCCAGCCGGACAGGTGTCGGGCCTGATCATCGCGGTCACCACCCTGTCCTGCAGCTGGGGCCTGCTGCCCACGGCCCGTCGCTGCCGCCGCCCGGAGAGCGCCCGTGGCACCACCCGCAAACTGCTGCGCCGGGTCGGCACCAACCAGCGCTTTCTGATGGTGCTCGGTCTCTACCTGGCCCTCTGGTGCGGCCTGCAGCTCATGCAGGCCGTGTCGCTCTTCTTCCTGCCGGTGGTGCTGCAGGTGCCCGAAGGCCTCAGCAAACTGATCCTGCTGCCCTTCATGCTCAGCTCCCTGGGCGGGCTCTGGCTCTGGAGTGCGGTCTCCCGTCGCCAGGGACGCCTGCAGACGCTGCGTCTGGGCGGATCGCTGTGGATCGTGGCCTGCGCTCTGGTGATGGTGCTGCAGCCCCTCGATCCCTCCCGTGGTGCCTTCGGTTCGGTGGGCAACGGCCTGAGCATGATCGCGCTGCTGGTGACCATCGTGCTGGCGGGGATGGGAGCCGCCACCGCCTACCTGATTCCCTGGTCATTGCTGCCCGATGCGATCGACGAGGACCCGGACAAGCCGGCAGGGCAGTACAGCGCCTGGATGGTGCTGGCCCAGAAAGTGTGCATCAGCGCCGTGATCGCCCTGCTCGGGGTGATCCTGAGCGCGAGCGGCTACACCGAAGCGGGCAACAGCGGCTGCCAGGCCCGGGCCCTGATCACCCAACCCGAGAGTGCCGTGATCGCCATCAGGCTGTGCATGGGACTGATCCCCGCCATCCTGGTGGCACTGGGCCTGCTGCTGATGCGACGCTGGCCCGGCCGTCGTCAGCCCCAGCCCCTGAACCAGCCGTGAGTGACCCTTCCCGCCCCAGGCGCCCCACTGCCGACGGTTACAGGGCCACGGCCCTCGGCCTGGCACGCCGGCTGTTCGGTGTTCGCTGGCTGCGGCGTCTCGGCAGCAGCGCCCTGATCGGCGGTCAGGCCGTGGCCGCGATCGGCCGCGGCCGCATCGGCTTCAACGACCTGGTGGAACAGCTGATGGAAGCGGGCCCCGGCAGCTTTCTGATCGTTCTGATCACGGCCCTGGCCGCCGGCACCGTGTTCAACATCCAGGTGGCCGCAGAACTCACCAAACAGGGCGCCGGCTCCACCGTGGGCGGAATCCTGGCCCTGGGGCTGGCCCGGGAGATCGCCCCGCTGCTCTCCGCCACACTGCTCACCGGCAAGGTGGCCACCGCCTATGCGGCCCAGCTCGGGACGATGAAGGTCACCGAACAGATCGATGCGATCACGATGCTGCGCACGGACCCGGTGCAATACCTGGTGGTTCCCCGGGTCCTGGCGATGCTGATCATGGCGCCGGTGCAGTGCCTGCTGTTCTTCGGGATCGGGGTCTGGTCGGGCCAGATGAGCAGCACCGAGCTCTACAACATCCCGCCTGAGGTGTTCTGGAATTCGGTGCGTTCGTGGATGACCCCGGACGATCTCCCCTCGATGTTGATCAAGGCGGTGGTGTTCGGTCTGCTGATCGCCGTGATCTCCTGCGGCTGGGGACTGACCACCAAGGGCGGGCCGAAGGAGGTGGGCACCACCACCACCGGAGCTGTGGTGATGATCCTGGTGACAGTGGCGATCACCGATGTGGTGCTGACCCAGATCCTGTTCGGCTGAGGCCTCCACGGACGACGAGGATGAGCAGGAGCTGCTGCCGACGGCTCACCCACACGCCCCAGAATGCAGCCATGAACGAAGCGGTGACCAACGGGGTGCCCCACTCGACGACCAACCCGGTGACCAACGTCGTCCTGACCCCACGCCTCGGGGTACCCCTGGGGGTGGTCGGTCTCGGCGCCCTCAGCCTCGGACTGCTGCGCTGGTGGCCAGCGGCCCCGTGGCTGGCCCTGGCGATCAGCCTGTTCGGCCTCTTCCTTGGGATCCAGAGTCAGATCCTGCGACTCGAATTCGAGGCCGAAGCGCTGGTCGTCTGGCGGCAGCAGCAGGAGCTGCGCCGCTTCCCCTACAACGAATGGCTGGGCTGGCGGCTGTTCTGGCCGGCCCTGCCGGTGCTGTTCTATTTCCGTGAACAGAGAAGTGTGCATCTGTTGCCGATGTTGTTTGATGCACGCACCCTCCGTGACGAACTGAACCGGCGTGTACCGCTCGCTTCGGTAGCGACGTCGTCTTCCGACCCCGCCAGCAGCGATGGCTGACCCTCTGTTCACCGACCACACCGAGGCGATCCCCGCGGCGGAATCGTCCAGATCTGATGCGCCCATGGCACCCGATAACACCCCTGAAGGGACGGGCACCGGTCCACGTGATGACAGCCGGACTGAGCCTGTCAGCCCTGGGCAGAACAGTGATCATGAGGAGCAGGGCGGTCGCCGCGGCGGCAGCGGCCACCTGGACCTGGATCTGAGCCAGGAGCTGGTACGCACCGCCCTCGACGACCTGCAGCGCCGTCGCCGGACCCTGCAAGAGGAGATCCGGGAGCTGGAAAGGCGCCGCGACCAGATCGAGCAGCAGATCCGCAGCAGCTTCAGCGGCCAGTCTGATGCGGTAGCCCGGCAGTTGAAGGGCTTTCAGGATTACCTGGTGGGAGCCCTCCAGGATCTCGTGGTCTGCGCTGAGCAGATGGAGCTGGTCGTACCGCCGGTGGTGGTGCAACCCTCCCCGCTTGATCAGGCCGGCACCGCGCCTGCGGAAGCCCCTGGGGCCTCCGCAGGCGCCGGCTTGTTCTCAGACGATGCCGACCTGATCCGCAACCGTCTGGAGCGGCAGCAGGGCCAGCCGGATTTCTACGCCGATCCCTGGATCCTCCGGCGCAGCCTCGATACGGCTGGCGCCGCGCTGCTGCTCAACTGGTTTCTGGACCAGGGCGGCCGCGGCGCCCAGGCGAGCAGCGGCAGCCGCAACCGCAACGGCCTGATCGCCGCCGCCGCCATTGCCATCCTGGGCGAGCTTTACGGCGATCGATTCCAGACCCTGGTGCTGGCGGGAAGCCCGGAACGGCTGGGGGAATGGCGCCGCGCCCTGCAGGACTGCCTGGGATTGAGCCGGGAGGACTTCGGGCCGAACAGCGGCATCGTGCTGTTCGAGCGGCCTGAAGCCCTGATCGAACGCGCCGATCGGCTCGAAGAGCGGGGGGAGCTGCCCTTCATCGTCATCGACGCCGGCGAGGCGGCCGTGGCGGTGCCGATCCTGCAGTTCCCCCTATGGCTGGCCTTTGCCGCCGGCCCCGAGGAGATCGCCCTGGACGAGGATCCCTACTGAGGGCCAGAGGCCTCCACACCCCGTCTGTTTCCGGCTGTCCACTGCTCCCCGACCACCGATGTTCCTGGCCCTCCCCGTTCTCTGCACCGGTTACCTGCTTGGCTCCCTGCCCAGCGGCTATCTGGCCGGGCGCTGGCTTGCCGGCATCGACATCCGTCAGCAGGGCTCCGGTTCCACCGGTGCCACGAATGTGCTGCGGGTGCTCGGCAAGGGGCCGGCTCTGGCGGTGTTTCTGATCGATGTGCTCAAGGGCACCGCCGCCGTCCGGCTGGCGATGCTGGTGCTCTCGGAATCCGCCCCAGGCTGGCAGGTTGATGCCCTGGTGGTGCTGGCGGGCCTGGCGGCCCTGGCCGGCCACATCTGGCCGGTGTGGCTGGGCTGGAAAGGCGGGAAAGCGGTGGCCACCGGCCTGGGGATGCTGCTCGGTCTGACCTGGCCCGTGGGGCTGGCCTGCTTCGGGCTGTTCCTGACGATGCTCAGCCTTTCGCGCATCGTCTCCCTGTCGAGCATCGTGGCGGCCCTGGCCCTGCCCGTGCTGATGCAGCTCTCCTTCGCGCCCGGTCAGGAGCGGCCGTCCTACCTGGCTCTGGCCCTGCTGACCACGGTCCTGGTGGTCTGGCGCCACCGCAGCAACATCGGGCGTCTGCTCGCCGGCACGGAACCGCGCCTGGGGGCGAGCAAGGGCTGACGCCCCCTCAGGCCAGGGCCCGGCTGCGCTCAGCCGCGGCCAGCACCGCCTCGAGCAGGGCCGAACGCAGTCCGGCCCGCTCCAGCACCCGCAGTCCAGCCACGGTGGTGCCAGCAGGACTGGCCACCAGATCCTTGAGTTCAGCGGGATGCAGCCCCTGCTGTTCCAACAGAGCCATGCTGCCGGCCAGCATCTTCTCGGCCAGGGGCAGGGCCAGGGCCCGGGGGAGGCCAGCAGCCACCCCCCCATCCGCAAGGGCTTCACAGACCAGCGCCGCAAAGGCCGGCCCGGAGGAGGTCAGCGCCAGGAAGCCATCGAGCTGCGCCTCCGGCAGTCGGTGCACTTCACCGACACGGCGAAGGAGCTCTGCCACCCAGTCGGCCTGCTCGGCGCTCACCTCAGGCGCGCAGGCCAGGGCTGTCAGCCCCTGACGCACCAGCACCGGTGTGTTCGGCACAACCCGGATGCAGGCCCAGCCAGGGAAAGACTGTTGCAGGCGCGCCAGCGTGACCCCCGCCAGCACGGAAATCAACAGCGGTCTTGGGCCGAGGAAGCCGGCGGCTGGGGCCGCCTCGCCAGCCCGGGCTGCGGCCAGAGCCTGCAATTGCTGGGGCTTGATCGCCAGCAGCACCACGGGAGCCGTCCAGACGGCGTCCGCAGCGGTATCCACGGCACAGCCGAAGCGCTCCCGAGCCGCCTGGGCCGAGGCTTCCGAGGCCACGGCAGCGCAGACGCTCTGCCTGGGGATCAGGCCTTCCTCAAGCAGAGGAGACAACAAAGCCTGGGCCATCCGGCCCAGGCCCAGAATCCCGAAACGTTCGGGTGCCTTCAACCTCAGCCTCCGAAGCCGACGGCGTCCTGACGGGACCAGGCCGGGCTCGGAGCCGACGGCTCGGAAGCAGACTCACGCTGAGTGGTGATCGTGGGGGAGGTGGAATCCTCGATCGTGGCTGTGGAGACGGTGACGCAGCTGGGGGCGAACAGGAAGATGCTGTCGCCCACACGCTCCTGATGACCATCCAGGGCAAAGGTGCCACCGGCCACGAAGTCAACCGCCCGCTGGGCCTGGTCTGGCTCCATCATCGAAAGGTTGATGATCACCGTCTTGCGATCGCGCAGGGCCTGGATCGCCCGGATCATTTCATCGAAGCTGCGGGGCTCCATCAGGAACACCTCTGCAGCCGGCGTATGCAGGCCGGGCATGCCGATCACATTGGTGCCAGCGAAGGGATCCTCCCCGAAGGAGGGCATGTCGCCGCGGGTGATCGCCGCAGCGGAAGAGCGAGGAGCATCCGTCTCGGGGGTGTCGACGTAGTCGTAATCCTCGTCGTACCCATCATGGTCGTCCAGATAGCCCTGACCGGAGACGGCATCACGGAGACGGCTGAGCAACGACACCAGAAGGTCCTCGATCTGACTTTCTACCCTGATAGCGTCCCACACCGTCTCGCGCAAGGGCTTAAGTCTTCGCGATTCAGAAAAGTGCAGAACCAAGGCGAACCCAGGTGCTGCCGGCCTGGACAGCCTCCGGCCAGTCGCCGCTCATCCCCATCGAGAGCTCTGGCAGGCCCAGCTCCGAGGCAAGGGCTCGGCACGTTTCGAACAGGTTGACCTGCTGATCGGAGGTCAACCCCAGGGGAGCGATCGTCATCAGCCCCACCACGTCCAGGCCGGTGAGGGCCTGCAAGGCGGGCCAGTCGCTGCGGAGGTCCTCTGCACTGAAGCCGGTTTTGGCGGGATCGGGGCGCAGTTTCACCTGAAGGAACACTCTTGGCCTGAGGCCCTCCTCACGGGCGATGCGATCAAGCCGCTGGGCCAGCACCAGGCTGTCGAGGGAATGGATGGTGCCGAACTTACGCAGCACCGCCCGAGCCTTGTTGGCCTGAAGGCGACCGATGAAATGCCAGTCGAGCGGAGGAAGATCGGCGAGGGCCTGCTGCTTGCTGATCGCCTCCTGCAGGCGGCTCTCTCCGAAGCTGCGCTGACCGCAGTGCACGGCCTCGCGCAGCCGATCCAGCGGCTGCCCTTTGCTCACCGCCAGCAGGTGGCAGGAGGGAGGAAGCCTGCACCGGAACCACTCCAGACGATCCGCCAGGCCCATGCCCGGCTCCGGGCCCCGCTCGATCGTCTCCATCGCCACCGATCAGATGAAGGTCTGATCAAACAGTTCCCGCCAGCGCCTGTGGACCTCAGGGGCGTCGCGCCGGGAACGCACCAGGTTCTGTTCGGCGTAGTGACGGGCATCCATCAACGGGATGACCTCAAACTGGGCTCCGCGGGGCTGGAGGGTGACCAGGAAGTAGATGCGCTGGGCGTAGAGGGTCACATAGACATCCTGCTCATCGCTGACCGGGGCCACGCGATAGAGCATCCCGAACGTGGGGTGATTGAGATAGCGCTCCTGGCTCACAACAACCGCCGACCTGAATGCCATTAAAGGCCACCGACTTTCCAGCGCAGAACCAGCACCAGAGCCAGGGTGATGGCGGCCAGGGCATTGCCCCAGAGCGCTGTCGGGCCAGGGGGCTGCAGCTGAGCCGGCGACAGAGGCAGGGCCCCTCGAGCCAGCAGGGCCTCGGCCCCCTGCTCGGCGCGCAACAGAACATTGCGAAACAACCGCTCGGCCACGGCCAGCACCAGGGCCAGCACGCCACGACGACCAAGCTGGCGGGCCGAGGCGGCACGGGTGGCGACGGAGCGCAGCAGGTTCTGGAGCTCCTCCTGCACCAGGGGCAGAAACCTCAGCGCCAGCAGAAGCGTGAAGCCGAGGCGGTCCACGGGGAGGCCGACGATCCGCAGCGGCGCCAGAGCCCAGTTCAGCGCCCACACCAGCTCCTCCGGTGGCGTGGTCAGCAGCATCAGGTTGGTGCTCTGAATCACGGTCACCAGCAAGGTGGCGCCATTGAGACCCAGTTCCGCCGAACGACGGGTGATCACCAGGGGACCCAGGGGCACTGAACCGACCATCAGGGGGCCCCAGCGAACCAACTCCCAGGCCAGGCCGTTGCGGCTGACCCCGGGGCTTGCGGCCCCGGAAGGCCTCTCCGCTCCAGGGATGTGATCCGGGCCCCCGCGTGACCCCGGTGTGCGCTGTGGACCTGATGCAGGCGCCAGGGGAGCGGGTGGTACCAGGCTGAGCTCGTTCGGCGGGCGTTGGAGAACGCCGGGGGCGACCTCGCCCACGGGAAGGAAGGCCGCCAGCGCCCCGATCAGGGTGGCGACCACCAGCAGAACAGACAGGCTCCGGACCCAGACCCGTCCCGGCAGACCACTGCAGGCCGTGAGCACGATCAGGGCGACCACCAGTCCAAGACGCCAGGAGGGTCCTGCCAGAATCGGGGTCAGCAGGAACAGCAGTGACCAGGCCATCTTCAGGCGCGGATCCAGCCGCCGCAGCCAGCCGGGGGCGACATCCACGAACTGACCGATCGGAATCTGGCGGACCCAGTCCATCAGCGCCGGCTCCCCGTGGTTGGCGCCAGCCGCAGCGACGGCCGGCTCACAGCCTGGTCCTCAACGCCCCCGGGCCTGTTGCCTGGCCAGATCACGCTCAGCATCCCGTTGTTGCTTGCCGCGCCAGAAGAGCTTGAGAGGGGAACCTTCAAATCCAAGGCCCTGGCGGATCTGCCGTTCGACATAGCGACGGTAGGTGTCGCCGAACAGCTTCGGATCATTGACGAACAGGGTGAAGCTGGGCGGCCGGGTCGCCACCTGGGTGCCGTAATAGATCCGTCCCTGGCGCCCCCCCCGGCTGGTGGGCGGCGAGCGCCAGCTGACGGCCTCCTGCAGCACTTCATTGACCACCGAGGTGCTGACGCGACGGCGGTGCTGCTCAACCGCCAGCAGCGCCAGCGGAAAGATCGCATTCACCCGCTGACCGCTCAGGGCCGAGGTGAAGAGCATCGGGGCCCAGTCGAGGAAATAGAGCTTGGCGCGCAGCTCCTTCTCCATCGCCGGCATCGTGTGGCTGTCCTTCTCGATCGCATCCCATTTGTTGACGACGACCACACAGGCCCGACCGTCCTCCTCGATACGACCGGCGAGGCGCTGATCCTGCTCGGTGACGCCATCGAGGGCATCGATGACCAGCACGCAGACATCGCTCCGTTCGATGGCCTTGAAGCTGCGATTGATGCCGAAGAACTCCGGCCCGTAATTGACGCTGCGGCGTCGGCGGATGCCGGCGGTATCCACCAGCTTCCAGACCTTGTTCTCGCGCTCGATCGTGGTGTCGATCGTGTCGCGGGTGGTGCCGCGGATCGGACTGACGATGGCGCGATTCTCACCGCACACCGCATTCAGCAGGCTGGACTTGCCCACATTGGGCCGGCCGATGATCGCCATCTGGATCGGCTCATCGCCCTCGTCCTCGGCGGCGGGCGGCAGATGCGACACCACCTGATCGAGCAGATCACCGGTGCCGGCGCCATGGATGGCCGAAATCGCCACCGGCTCGCCGAGGCCCAGGCTCCAGAACTCGGCCGCCATCGCCAGACCGCGATCCGGCGATTCGCATTTGTTCACCGCCACGAAGCTGGGCACGCCGCGGCCCCGCAACCATTCCGCGATCGACTGATCGGCCGCGGTCATCCCCTGCTGGCCATCGACGACAACCACCGCCACCGCCGCCTCGGCCAGGGCCAGGTTGGCCTGCTCACGGATCTCCGGCAGAAACTCGCTGTCGTCGTCGAACACAAGGCCGCCGGTATCCACGACCCGGAAGCTGCGATCACCCCAGAAGCCCTCCTGATAGGTGCGGTCGCGGGTGACACCAGGGGCGTCATGCACGATCGCCTCCCGGCTCTGGCAGAGCCGGTTGACCAGGGTGGACTTGCCGACGTTCGGGCGGCCGATGATGGCCACAACAGGGAGCGCCAAAAGCTTTATTGCAACGTCTGTCCTGGTTTGACCTTACAGGCCGGCTCAGGGGGCGACCGCTGCGGACGCCGGGTCCTGTCCCCTCAGGACACCGGCAGATCGCCCGGGTGCCCGGCCACCGGATCGGCCGGCGGCTCCAGCAGCTCCGGAAGCGGCCCGGTCTCAGGCAGGGGCTCACCGGTTGTGGCCAGGTGCGCCAGCAGCCAGTTCACCGCCGTGGCCCGGCGGGTGCGACGTGGGTAGAGCGCACCGATGCGGTAGCCGGCGAAGCCCAGCTGCTCCTTGAGCAGCTGCTTGTACTGCTTGGGGATCGAGCGCGTGAGCGCCACCGAAGCCGGCCGCGTGGCGATGACCTGCGGTTCAATCGGAAACGACTGCCGCCAGGTCTCCCCTGCAGCCGGGCCCGCGCTCCACGTACCGGAGCCATCGGGCGCATAGCCCAGGCGCGGCCAGATCAGCTCACACACGAAGCGATCGCTGGTGCGATCAGCCAGCACCGCCTCCAGCAGCGCACGGCTGAGGGGGTAGGGCACGGGGGTGACGGCGGCGTCCACAGGGCGGTCGTGGCCTGGAGTGTGCCCCAGCATCGCCTGCGGAGACAATGAACCGGTGACCCAGCCCCCCTTCACCGACGCCCTGGTGCTGCCCGGCCATGGCACGCCGCGCCAGCTGCGCTGCCGGGTGCTGCAGTCCCCCCTGGCTGGGGTGAGCGATCGCATCTTCCGCGGCCTCGTGCGCCGCTGGGCCCCCGAGGCCTTGGTGTTCACCGAGATGGTGAATGCCACGAGCCTGGAGCTGGGGCATGGACTGAGCAAGGTGGAGGAGCTGACCGGCGAGGCCGGCCCGATCGGTGTGCAGCTCTTCGATCACCGCCCGGCCGCCATGGCCGACGCGGCTCGCCGGGCAGAGGCCGCGGGCGCCTTCCTGATCGACATCAACATGGGCTGTCCGGTGAAGAAGATCGCCAGGAAAGGCGGTGGCAGCGGCCTGATCCGAGAACCCGATCGGGCGGCCCGGATCGTGGAGGCCGTGGCTGCGGCCGTGTCGATCCCGGTCACGGTGAAGACACGCCTGGGCTGGTGTGGCAGCGACGCCGATCCGGTGCGCTGGTGCCGGCAGCTGGAGAGCGCCGGCGCCCAGCTGCTCACCCTGCATGGCCGTACCCGTGCGCAGGGCTTCAAGGGCCAGGCCGACTGGGCCGCCATCGCCGCCGTGAAACGGGCCCTGCGGATTCCCCTGATCGCCAACGGCGATGTGAACAGCCCGGAGGATGCCCTGAACTGCCTGACGCTCACGGGCGCCGATGGCGTGATGGTGGGCCGCGGCACGATGGGAGCCCCCTGGCTGGTGGGCCAGATCGACGCCGCCCTCAGCGGCCGGCCGATGCCGGCCACCCCCGATGCCAGGGCCAGGATCCAGCTGGCCTCCGAGCAGCTGCAGGCCCTGGTGGCAGCCCGCGGCGACCACGGCCTGCTGATCGCCCGCAAGCACATGAGCTGGACCTGCAACGGCTTCAGTGGGGCTCCGCAGCTGCGCCACGCCCTGATGCGGGCCCCTACGCCGACGGAAGCGCTGACCCTGCTGCAGCAGGCCGAGGCACGGCTGCGATGAGCGATTCGCTCGTGTGGCTGGCGGTGCTCTGGCCGCTCTGGCTGAGCCGTCGTCCGGAAGCCCGATCGCCGCTGTGGAAGCGGCGCAGCCTGCTGCTGCTGCTCACGGTGCTGACCCTGCGTTATCTGCACTGGAGGCTGGTTGCCGGCCTGCAGCTGTCCACCCCCCTGGCCGCGAGCCTGAGCGTGCTGCTGCTGTTGGCGGAAGGCTGGCTGTTGCTCAGCGGTCTGCTGCCCCTGTTGCTCGCCTGGCGACGGTTCAGCGATGGTCGTGAAGACGCCGATGCCGCCCAGAAGCGCTGGCAGGCCGACGGCTGGCATCCCTGGGTCGATGCGCTGATCCCCACCTGCGGCGAGCCCCTACCGGTGCTTGAGCGGTGCCTTCTGGCCTGCAGCCGGCTGGATTACCCGAGGCTGCGGGTCTGGGTCCTCGATGACGCCGGGCGGCCGGAGGTGGCGGCGCTGGCGTCCCGTCATGGCTGCCGATACCACCATCGACCCGAGCGCCTGCACGCCAAAGCCGGCAATCTCAACGCCGGACTGAACCTGATCGATGGCGAACTGGTGGCGGTGTTCGATGCCGATTTCGTGCCGCAACGTCATTTTCTTCAACGCACGATCGGTCTGCTGATGGATCCGGAGGTGGCGCTGGTGCAGACCCCCCAGCACTTCCTGAATGCTGATCCTGTGATGCGCAACCTGGCGATGGAAGCCTGGTTGCTGCCCGATGAAGAAAGCTTCTACCGCTGGATCGAGCCGGTGCGCAGCAGCTGGAACGCCGTGGTCTGTGCCGGCACCAGCTTCCTCGCCCGCCGGGCTGCCCTTGAAAGCGTGGGTGGCTTTGTGGAAGCGGCGATCTCGGAGGATCTCGTGACCGGGATGGTGCTGGCCTCTCGGGGCTGGCGCCTGGTCTACCTGGGCGAAAAACTGAGCGCCGGCCTGGCCGCCGAAACGATGCTCGATTTCGTGAAGCAGCGGCAGCGCTGGGCCGCGGGAACCCTGCAGGCGTTGCGGCTGCCCCAGGGCCCTCTCCGCCTGCCCGGCCTGAGCCTCGGCCAGCGCCTGGCCTACCTGGAGGGCGCCCTGCACTGGTTCAACACCGTGCCCCGCCTGCTGCTGCTGCTGATGCCGCTCTGCATCGGCTGGCTCGGGATCGTGCCGGCGCAGTTCAGCCTGACGGCCGTGCTGAACCAGCTGCTTCCCCTCTGGATCAGCCTGATGCTCAGCGTCGGCTGGCTCAACCGCGGCAGCCGCCATGCCGTACTGGCCGATCTTCCGGGCTGGGCCCTGGCGGTACCGCTTGCCGCCACGGTGCTCGAGAGTCTGATGGGGAAGGTGCAACCGTTTCGCATCACCCCCAAGCACCGGGTCCAGGGCCCCGCCGGCATCGCCCCTGTGCTGGCGCTGCCCCTGGTGGTGCTGCTGGTGCTGAACAGCATCAACCTGATCCTGATCCTGCGATCCCTCGCAAGCGGCAACAGCGGCGCCTGGCCAGGACTCCCCTGGAGCGGGTTGACGTTGCTGGGGCTGCTCGTGGCGCTGAGATCCTGCCGGGATCCCGCCGCCGGAAACCCCACTCCCTGGATCGGTCTGACGCTGACCGCGCAACTGCGGGGCCAGGACCAGGCCGGGCAGCCGATCGCCGTGGCCGTGCCGCTCAACGCCCTCAGCGAGGAGGGGGCCAGCCTCGATCGGCAGGCGGTGCTTCCCGATGCCTGCCTGTGGCAGGAGCTGGAGCTCGAGGGTCCGGGAACCGATCTCCCGGCCCTGCCCCTGGCGCCACAGGGTCCACAGGACCGACGGTTCTCCCTGGCCTGGACGGAAGACGGCATGGACGGCCGGAATCGCTACCTCGGCTGGCTTTACAGCCGACCGGATGCCTGGCCGGACCGGCAGGCCCCACCGGAGTGGCTGGCGCTCGGCGCCTTGCTGAAGCGTCTGGTCACCCCAGGTGCGGCACAGCCGCCCCAGCGCCTGAGCCTGGTGATGCAGCAGCTGCGCCAGCCTCCGGCGAAGGGCAGCGGCGCTGGCTGACGTTGCAGCGCTCGATCGCCGGTTTCTGCCAGCTGAGCGGAATCTCCAGCAGGTCCCGGCAACCGGTGATCGCCTGGACCGCCAGCAGCACCATCACCAGCAGATTGGCGACCACGTGCAGGCGTCGCCAGCGCAGCTGCCGGGTGATCTCAGGCCGCGCCGCCAGGGTGAACACCAGCAAACCGGTGAGCAGGACACCGGCCCAGTAATGGGACGCCCAGAAATCCCCGCTGAGCGGATCATCCGAAAGACGCCAGACCTCCTTCTGGGCGCCGAGTCCGAGCAGACCGGCCCAGGTGAGCAGACCGAAGCTGGCCCTCAGGGCCGGTCGCTTCGCCCGCAGCAGCACCAGCAACACCATCAGGGTGACGAGGCTCACCAGCAGCAGCAGCCCCAGTCGCGGCAGGCCGCCATTGAAAGGGACTCCCGGGACCAGAGCCTTCGAGAGAAAGGCATGGACCAGCGCGATCAGCACCGCCACCACCACGCCGGCCGTGAGCCAGCGCCCATGGTCCGCGTGCTCCCGGGGCACCAGCGCCGGCTGCTGGGTGAGGCCGAGGCGCTTCTCGCGCACAAGGATCCCCAGCCGGATGGTGGCCCCCACCACCGGGTAGACGAACAGAATCATCAGCACCGGATGGAGCAGGGCCAGCCAGTCGATCGCGGTCATGGCCTCGGGATCGGGAGGAGAAGGTCCCACCGACCTTGGCTCAGGGCAGCACCGCCGGCCAGCCCTGACGGATCAGCAGCAGCGAAAAGTAGGGCTGCTCCGCCGTCGGCACCTGCGACGCCGGCGCCAGCAGCTGATCCGGCCAACCCACCCGCTGGGCGAACAGGCTTGCCTCCAGCAGGCCGCGCCTCTCCAGCAGCGGCCGCACCCAGGCCCAGCGATGACCGAGCTTGAGCAGAGCCAGCACCAGATCCTCGCTGGCGGCTTGATCGAGCAGAGCCTCCAGCTCGGCGGCGCTCTCAGGTGTCGGTCGAATCAGCAGCGCCTCCTGCTGCAGGGCCAGAGGCCAGGCCTGGCCGGCACCACTGGCCGCCGCCGCCGCCGCCGCCACCGCCGTGATCCCTGGCAGCACCCGCACCGGGCAGTGCGGATGGCGATCCGCCAGGGCCAGCAGGGCGTAGGAGCAGCTGGCATAGAGCGAGGCATCGCCCTCGCAGAGCAACACCACCGAAAGGCCGGCCGCCACCTCGGCCGCCAGGGCATCCGCCGCCTCACGCCAGGCCTGCTGACGGGGTGTGGCTTCCACCACCATCGGAAACAGCAGGGGCAGATGGCGCTGGTGCGGCTGCAACCAGGGGGCCGCGATCGTGGCCGCCATGCCACGGCCCTCCCGCCGCGCCACGGGATAGGCCACCACGGCAGCTCCGACGATGGCCCGCAGCGCCGCCAGCGTGAGCAGCTCGGGATCTCCGGGGCCCACGCCCACAAGCGTGAGTGCCGGCGGCGGCGGGGCTTCCGGCGCCAGAACCCGCAGCAGGTCTGCCGTGTTCAACGGGTGACGGGACGGGGCCGCCGGAGGAGAAGGATCAGCAACGGCAGGGCCATGGGCTCCGTTCGATCCCTTTCTAAACTGAAGGCCAGGCACGGGGAGCCTCCGATGAGCCAGCTGCAGATCTTTCCCGTTTCGGCAGGTGTGGAGCCGCTGCCCAGCGTGGCCAGCAACGACCCGGTTGTGATCA
>CAIXOZ010000013.1 GCA_903921295.1 uncultured cyanobacterium
AGGAGCGGGGATCCGTTTCCGGCTACGAGGCCGGTTTACGTCACCGTCGCGGCAGACCCCCCATGTCGAAAAGGGAGTCAGATCAGAAAACTGTGTAAGGCAAGCACCAACACAGCAGTCCGAGGAAACCTTAGTCCAGATCGGTCTGTTTGAGGGTCTGGGGCAGGGGCCAGATCTGACGCACCTCCATCAGACGGCCCTGGGCTTCCTGCCAGCGCTCCTCAGCGCTGGCGCCCTGCAGGAGCAGCGTCAGGTGGCCGAGTTTGCGACCCGGCCGGGAGCCCCCCTTGCCGTACCAGTGCAGGTGAGCGGCGGGAATGGCCGCCAGGGCATGGCGCTGTTCGCGGTAATCGCTGTCGCTGCTTTCGAAGCCCAGCAGGTTGACCATCAGGGCCCCTGGCACCGTCAGTTCGGTGGGACCGACGGGCTGGCCACTGACGATGCGCAGCTGCTGTTCGAACTGGCTGGTGCGGGTGGCTTCGATCGTGTAATGACCGGAGTTATGGGTGCGGGGAGCGAGTTCGTTGATCAGCAGCCCCCCTGGTCCGTAGAAGAACTCGATCGACAGAACCCCCACGTAGTCCAGGCTGGTGAGCAGGGAGGCGGCGATGTTGCGGGCAAAGGCCTGCACCCCCTGTTCCACCGCCGCCGGCGCCAGCACCCAATCGCAGATCTGCTCGTGCTGGTGGGTTTCCGCCAGCGGGAAGATCGCCACGACGCCATTCAGATCACGGCTGGCCACCAACGAAAGCTCCCGCTCGAAGGGCACCAGGTCCTCCACCAGCCACTGCTCCGGGTTCACACGCTGCAGCAGGGCTTCAAGGTCGTCGTCGCCTCTGAGCACCACGGTGCCTTTGCCGTCGTAGCCGCCGGAGGCCTGCTTGGCCATCAGGGGGTAGGCAAACCCCTCCGGCAGCATTGCCCTGCCTGTGTTGAGCTTCCGTTCCGCAAGGGGATCGGCGGCGGCAATGGCGGCCCCGTTCGCCTGGTCATCGCTGCTGGGCTCGGAGTCCGGGGCCAGCACCTGTTCGAGCGGAAACCAGCGGGGTGCCGGCAGACGCAGCTGGGCCTGCAACTGACGCTGGCGGCGTTTGCAGATCAGCGGTTCCAGGCTCTTCAGGCTGGGCAGAAAACAGATCCCTTCCTGGGCCAGGGGAGCCAGGCCCTCGAGGTCCGCCCACTCGTTCTCGAAGCTCACGGAGCGGCATCCCTGGGCCAGGATGCGGGTGGCTTCACAGTCGCGGAGATCGGCGCGCACGACAGCACTGGCGAGACGCACCGCCGGATCCTCCGCTCCCGGGGTCTGAATCCTGAGGCTGAGTCCAAGGCGCTGGGCGGCATCCGCCAGCATCCAGGCCAGCTGGCCGCCGCCAACGATGCCGATCGCCAGCTCGTTGCCGGCCGCTTGATCGGCCTGGACGGCGTCCGGGCCGTGGAGGGAGCTGCCGGGCACGGGATTCAAGATCCGTACGCAATCCGCCAGTTTCGCATCCGCCGTGTGGTCCTGGCAGTCGGAATTCATCACTCTCGCCGGTGTCAGCTCAGGCCGCGTTCGCCTGTGGCCAGCAGCCGCACCACGCTCAGGAGGAGCACGACCAGGAACAACGCCAGGCCGATGGTGCAGGCGTAGCTGATCTCCAGTTCCGCGAAGGCCTGGTCGTAGACGTAATAGACGATCGTGCGGGTCGAATCGGCGGGTCCGCCCTGGGTCATCAGGAAGACCTCCTCAAACACCTTGGTGGCGGCGATGGCGGAGATCACGGCCACCAGAGTCAGGTACGGCCGCAGCAGTGGCAGCGTGATGTCGAGATGACGGCGCCAGCCGGTGCTGCCATCGAGGGCGGCGGCTTCATAGAGCTCCGGCGCGATGCCCTGCAGGCCGGCCAGGAAGATCACCATGTAATACCCCAGACCTTTCCAGAGGGTCACCACCATCACCGAGGGCAGCGCCAGCCAGGGGGAGGTGAGGAAGGCGATCGGCTCAAAGCCCTGGCCCAGCAGGGCCTGGAGCCAGCCATTGATCAGACCGTTTTCTGCGTAGAGCCAGCGAAAGGCGATCGCCGCCACCACGATCGAGACCAGAACCGGGGTATAGACAGCCGCGCGCAGCCAGTGAATCGTCGGCAGTTGCCGGTTCAGCAGCACGGCCAGAACCAGGGCTCCCAGCACCACCGGCGGGACCACCCCCACCAGATAGAGCAGCGTGGTGACGCTGACGCGCCAGATCATCGGATCGGCGATCAGGCGTCGCACGTTGGCCAGGCCGACGAACCGCAGCGGTTCGCTGAGATCAAGGCCGGTCTGGGTGACGCTCATCACCAGGGCCATCAGGGCCGGGATCAGTACCGACAATCCCAGCAGCAACAGGGCGGGCCCGAGAAACGCCCAGGCGGTCCGGGTGGTGCTCGGCACCGGCATCGAAGGGCTTCATCTGAAGCCATTGTGGAAGATCTCCACGGCCCTGGCTCCGGTCGGCCCTGGCAGGGATGCCGGAACCTAGTTTTGCTTCCACGTCACGTTGATCACCTCCTGATGAAGTCCGTGCCCCAGTCCCGTGGATCGGTCTCCGCTTCCCCTGAGCTCTGGAGCACGCTTCAGGTGGATCTGCCGCGGAACCCCTATCCGATCGTGATCGGCCCCGGTGCCTTGTCGGCCCTCGGCTCTCGACTGATTGATCTGGGCGTCCGTCCGGGTACCCGTGTGCTGGTGGTCAGCAACCCGGTGGTACAGGGCCACTACGGCGATACGGTGCTGGAGAGCCTCAACGAGGCCGGTTTCATGGCCCGGATGACGGTGATCGAGGCCGGTGAGGACCAGAAGACACCGGCCACGGTGGCCCTGCTGCACGATGCAGCGTTCGAGCAGAAGCTCGAGCGGGGATCCCTGATCGTTGCCCTCGGTGGCGGCGTCGTCGGTGACATGGCGGGTTTCGCTGCTGCCACCTGGCTGCGAGGCATCGCCGTCGTTCAGGTGCCCACCACCCTGCTGGCGATGGTCGATGCTTCCATCGGTGGCAAGACCGGCGTCAACCATCCTCGCGGCAAGAACCTGATCGGTGCTTTCCATCAGCCGCGCCTGGTGCTGATCGATCCCACGACCCTCGGCACCCTGCCCGAGCGCGAATTCCGTGCCGGTATGGCGGAGGTGATCAAGTACGGCGTCATCGGCGATGCCACCCTTTTCCGCGACCTGGAATCGGCGGCAGCATTGCACGCGCTTCAGGCCGTCGGCCCGGATCTGCTTCAGACCCTTCTGGAGCGCTCCGCCGCTGCCAAGGCCCGG
>CAIXOZ010000014.1 GCA_903921295.1 uncultured cyanobacterium
AGATGCCCTGGCTCTGGCTGTAACCGAGACCGCCGGAGAGAGAGCCGGTGGACTGTTCAACGATGCCGAGCACGATCACCACAGTGCCTGGATCACCTGGCACGGGCTTGAGCGTGACTTTGACGTCTCCGAAGAGACCCGTGCCGTAGAGACGCTTGATATCTTCCTCGAGCGTGCGGCGGTTGAAGGTGCTGCCGGGCTTGATCGAGATTTCCCGGGTGATCACCCAGGGCTGGGTCTTGCCGCGGATCGGGCGGTCCTTGTCGTCGGTGGCCGACCCCTCCTTGTTGAGGAACTGCACTTCGACCGCCTGCACGGTGCCTTCCCGCACCAGCAGCTGCACGTCGCCATTGGGGCTGACACGGCTCGGTCCACTGATGCGGGCCAGGGAATAGCCCTGATCGGCATACCACTTCTGCAGCTCCTGCATCCGACCCTGGAGGGTGGAGAGATTGAGCGTGCGGCCGAAATCGGAGGCGAAGGTCTCCTGGATCACGGAAGCCGGGATCCTGGCCCCAGCCGGATCCATCGCCACGGTCGCCAGCACCGGGTTGGGAGCCACCGTGACAACCAGCTGCACGCCAAGGGGGCTGTCCACCGGACGGATGTTCACATCCGAAAACCAACCGGTGGCGTAGATCGCCGAAAGATCCGACTGAAGTTCCGTGCGGGTGACGCGCGTCCCGGGTCGGGTGGTCATGGCGTTGTAGACCGCCAGCTCCAGCCTGGCCTTTTCGGGATGGCCATCCAGTCCCTGGACCGCCACCTCACTGATCAGCACCTTGGGCTCAGCCGGAGTGACGGCAGCCGGGGTGGTGGCAGGCGCTGCCTGCTGAGGGGCGGCGTCAGCGGGGGTGGAGGCAGTGGGAGCCCCACCGGAGGGAGTGGTCGCCGGGGCCTTGCCCGGAGAAGCCGTCGAGGGTGAGGCGCTGGGGGGACTGGCGGCTCCGCCCGGCTGCTGAGCCAGGGCCGGAGCGGCAGCGAGCACCAGGGAGGCCAGCAACGGTGCCGAGCCCGCGAGCAGCCGGGCCTGCAGTCCCGAGATCTGAGGGGCAATTCCGTCGCGGTTGGCAGCCATGGGGGAATGCATCAGCGCGGACGTGCCGCAA
The DNA here is from genome assembly GCA_903921295.1 of uncultured cyanobacterium. Taxonomy (GTDB): domain Bacteria; phylum Cyanobacteriota; class Cyanobacteriia; order PCC-6307; family Cyanobiaceae; genus CAIXOZ01. The sequence continues at coordinate 1,110 of CAIXOZ010000014.1, forward strand.
ATTTCCGCTGACCTTACCCGTAGATCCGTGGTTGCGGGCACCCCCCTTGGACCCGTTTGTGGACCTCCCCGTAGGACTCGACAACTTGGCCGAGATCCTGTCGGAATCGATCCTTGTCGAGAATGCGTGCTGTGGGGTCGGTGGTGCGCTGATCCCAGAGCCGACAGGTATCCGGGCTGATTTCATCAGCCACCACAAGAGAACCATCCGCGGTGAAGCCCAGTTCGATCTTGAAATCGACCAGATCCAGGTCGATCGAAGCGAACAGCTCCTTGAGGGAGAGATTCACCTGATGGGCCAGGGTCTCCAGCTGCTGCCGCTGCTCGGCAGTCACCAGCTGCAGTCGATCCAGCCGGGCATCGGTGAGCAGGGGATCTCCGAAGGCGTCATCCTTGTAATAGAGATCGAGCAGGGGGGGATCGATCAACGTTCCGGCCGCGATCGGCATCTGCTTGCACAGGGAGCCGGCAGCCCTGTTGCGGATCACCACCTCCAGCGGAATCACCCGCACCGGCCGCACCGCCATCCAGTTGGGCTCGATCAGTCCCAGGTAGTGGGTGGGGACCCCCTGCCGTTCCAGATGCTCGAACAACAGGGCTGAGATCTGACAGTTGAGTGTTCCCTTGCCCTCCAACTGGGCCTTCTTGAGGGCATTGAAGGCCGTGGCGTCGTCCTTGAACTCCACCGCCACGACATCAGCGGTGGAGGTCTGGAAGACGCGCTTGGCCTTGCCCTCATACAGCAACGAACCAAGGGAAACGGCGGTCATGGCAGCGTCAGACGGGGAGTGGGAACCACCGCATGGCCCCCTGGAGAGGCCGGGGAGCGGAGGTGCTGCTCGAGGGCCTCGGCCCGGGAGCGCTGCAGAGGATCATGACGCCGCAGGCGCCATTCCCCATAGGCATCATCGAGCCGCTGACTGAGTCGGATCCGACGCTGCACGGCCCTGGCAGGGTCCTCACCGGCCTGCAGATGCAGCCGGACCTGATCGTCGAGAAGATCACTGGCCAGGCCCCAGGCCCGGATCGCGGCAGCCTCTTCCAGGGCCCGTTCCAGCCAGCGATCCCGCTCCGCCAGGCTCAGGCCGGTTCCAAGCAGCACACCACGCCGCAGACGACGAACCTGACGTTCACCGGTCTGTCGGGATGCCAGCAGCAGGGCCGCGGCCTGCTGCGGACGGCCAAGCGCCTCGAGATGATCGGCCAGCTGATCGAGAGCCGCCCGCTGACGCCTGGCGCTGGCGGTCGGGCCCGTGCCGATCGGCAGGGAGACAAGCTCCAGATCCTGCTGCTCGAGCGCAGCCAGACGGAGGAGGGCCTGGGCAGCACGTTCATGCTCCAGGGCGGCGGCGGCGGCCCGCCACTGCTGTAACAACCACTGACGACGCTCCAGACCAGGGGCCGGGCCGTAGCGATCGAGCACGGCCAGCGCTGCCGTGGGGGCCTGACAGGTGAGCAAAGCCTCCGACAGAAGCAGCACCTGCTCCAGGCCTGTGGGCGAGACGGAGAGCTCCAGCAGGCGAGCGCGGAGTCGGCGCATCGTGGGGACACTGCCGCTGGCGCGGGCGCTCTGACAGCCAGCCAGCAGAACAGCGGGATCGGCCGGGAGCGACGTCACCCCAGGAGAGACCTCAGCCAGGGCCGGCGCGCCAAGGACCAGGGCCAGGGTCAGCGGCAGCAGCCGCGGCGACCGGGCCAGCCTGGTGCGACAACCGGTCAGGCAGTAGAGAAGGAAAGACACGGCGTCGGAAGCTCCGGGCCACAACCTAAGGGAGCCGATCGATCCGGGCCCCTGGGTGCGGGCCTGGAGCGGCAGCGCCGCCCCCCTCTTTCCGCCATGGTCAGCCCCAGCCTCCGCACCACCGCCGATCCCCTGCCGCCGGTGCGCCATGTGCTGGTGGTCGGTGGCGGTGGGCGGGAGAACGCGCTGGCCTGGGCCCTGGCCCGTTGCCCTGACACCGAGAAGGTGCTGGTGGCTCCCGGCAATGGTGGGACGGCAGGCCTGCCTGGCTGCACGGTGCTGGCGATCGGCGAACAGGACCATCAGCGCCTGCTTGCGGCCTGCCAGGAGGAGGCCATTGATCTGGTGGTCATCGGGCCAGAGGCGCCTCTGGCCGCCGGACTGGCCGACCACCTGCGCGCCCATGGGATCGCCGTCTTCGGCCCCGGTGGCGACGGCGCCCAGCTCGAAGCCAGCAAGCAATGGGCCAAGGCCCTGATGGTGGAGGCCGGGATCCCCACCGCCGGCCACTGGTCGGTCTCCAGCCTCGAGGAGGCCCTGGCGGTGCTTGAAGAGCAGCAGCAGCCTCTGGTGGTCAAAGCGGATGGACTCGCCGCCGGCAAGGGCGTGACCGTGCCCGACACGGTCGAGGACTGCCGGCGGGCGATCGAGGAGATGTTCTCGGGCCGGTTCGGCGATGCCGGCAGCGCCGTGGTGCTCGAGGAGCGCACCAGCGGACCGGAAGTGTCGGTGTTCGCCCTCAGCGACGGCGAACGGCTGGTGTTGCTGCCCACCGCCCAGGACCACAAACGGATCGGCGAGGGCGACGTCGGGCCGAACACCGGAGGCATGGGGGCCTATGCACCGGCACCGTTGCTGGATGCCGATGGCCTGGCCGACGTGCGCCGCACGATCCTCGAACCGACCCTGGCGGCCCTGCAGGGACGGGGCATCAACTACCGCGGCGTGATCTACGCAGGGCTGATGCTCACGCCGAAGGGGCCGAGTGTGATCGAATTCAACTGCCGGTTCGGAGATCCGGAATGCGAAACCCTGATGCCGCTGCTGGGCCCGGAACTGGCCCAGGTGCTCCTGGCCTGCGCGCTCGGCCGCCTCGATCAGGCGCCTGAGCTGTCGATTGCCAACCGCTGCAGCGCCTGTGTGATCGTGGCCGCCGCCGGCTACCCGGGCGAGATCCGTCGGGGCGATCCGATCAGCGTGACCCTGGAGGCCAATGCCGAGCAGCAGCTCTTTCATGCCGGAACCCGCCTGGACACCGACGGCCAGTGCCTGAGCTCCGGCGGCCGGGTGCTGGCGATGGTGGCCCAGGGCGATGACTTCGATCAGGCCTTCGCGCGCGCCTACGGCGGCCTTGAGCACGTGCACTTCGAGGGGATGACCTATCGACGTGACATCGGCCATCAGGTGCGGCGCTCCTAGGGTGCCGGCGTTCCAGACCCCGCGCAGTCGCCAGCCGTCGCCGTGACTTCAGCCCCCCCGATCGAGGCTCCGCCCGGCCAGGGCCGCCCCTGGCGCCAGAGGCTGGCGCGCTGGTGGGCGGAATTCAGCCTCCAGACCAAACTGCTGGCGGTGGCCACCCTGGTGGTGAGCCTGATGATGACGGGCATCACCTTCTTCGCCCTGAACGGCATCCAGATGGATGCCCGCATGGGGGATACCCGCTTCGCCCGCGACCTCGGTCTTTTGCTCGCCGCCAATGTCACCCCACTGGTGGCGGAAGGCCACGACCGGGAGCTGGCGGAGGTGGCCGAGCGGTTCTGGCGCTCCAGCCGCAGCCTGCGTTACATCTTTTTTGCCGATCCCGACGGGGTGATCTATCTGGGGATCCCGATCGGGGGACGTTCCGGATCCAGCGAACTGCTGCTGAGCCGGCGCCTGGAACTGCCTGCAGATCTGCAAGGGCGTCCTCAGAACCCCCTGATCCGCCAGCACCTGACGCCTGACGGCCAGGTCACCGATGTCTTCGTCCCGATGGTGAGCGAAGGGCGCTACCTCGGCGTCCTCGCCCTCGGCGTCAACCCCAATGAGGCCCTGGTGGCCAGCGCGGCCCTCACCCGCGAGGTGACAGTGGCGGTGTTCATTTCGATCTGGGTTCTGGTGATTCTCGGGGCCGTGTTCAATGCCCTGACAATCACCCGTCCGGTGAAGGAACTGCTTCGGGGCGTGCGCTCGATCGCAGGTGGCGACTTCAAAGCGAGAATTTCCCTGCCGGTGGGCGGGGAACTGGGCGAACTGCTGAATGGCTTCAACGACATGGCCTCGCAGCTCGACGCCTACAACGACGCCAATATCGAAGAACTGACGGCCGCCCAGGTGAAGCAGCAATCCCTGATCGCCACCATGGCTGATGGAGCGGTGCTGCTCGATGCCAACGGCAGGATCGTGCTGGTCAACCCAACCGCCCGGCGACTGTTCCGTTGGGAGGGCCGCAAACTTGAGGGCAGTGCCCTGACAGAAGAACTTCCCGACGACCTGGCGGTCGAGGTGCAGCAATGCCTCGATTCTCTGCTGGAAGCCGAAAAGGACAGCACCGATGTGCGCTGCCGTATCGGTGAACCGGCCCGGACGCTACGCATTGTTCTGCAATCGGTGCGGGATGCCAGCGGCGAAACCCTGAAGGGCATTGCGATGACGGTGCAGGATCTCACCAGGGAAGTGGAGCTGAATGCGGCCCAGAGTCGCTTCATCAGCAATGTGTCCCATGAACTGCGCACACCGCTTTTCAACATCAAAAGCTATGTTGAAACACTGCATGATCTCGGCGATCAGCTCACGGAAGAGGAGAAACAGGAATTCCTGGCGATCGCCAATGCCGAAACGGATCGACTGACCCGACTGGTCAACGATGTGCTCGATCTTTCGCGTCTTGAATCGGATCGGATCTGGACCTTTGAGCCCCTTGAACTGGGTCCGGCGATGGAGCAGACCCTGCGCAATTACCGGCTGAATGCCGAAGACAAGGGTGTCTCGCTGCGGCTCGATGCCGACGAGCACCTCCCGAGGATTCGCGGCAACTACGACCTGCTGCTTCAGGTGTTCGACAACCTGGTGGGCAACGCCTTGAAATTCACAGGACAGGATGGCGGCATCCTGCTCCGCGCCTATCCCTGGCCCGACCTCTGCCGGATCGAACCGAGCACCGCTCCCAATGGAAACCCCTCCTGCGACCTGACCTCGCCGCTGCCGCGGCTGCGGGTGGAGATCATCGACACCGGCTGTGGCATCGGCCGTGAAGATCAGGAACGGATCTTCGAACGCTTCTATCGCGTCGAGAATGCCGTACACACGGAGGTGGGCACGGGTCTCGGCCTGTCGATCGTGCGCGGCATCCTCGAGAAGCACGGCACCCAGGTCCGGATGGCCAGTGAACCCGGCATCGGCACCACGTTCTGGTTTGATCTGCCGTTGGAGGACGCCGATGCCGATGAGCTGAGGCTTCAGAGTGAACGACAGCAGATTTCAGAGATGTCTGCTGAGCTGGTCTGACAACGGCAGGCCTGAGGTTCAGGCCTGATCAGCTCCGGGCTGTTCAGCTCTCTTCAGCCGCCACGCCTTGAACAATCCGAGCCAGCTCACTGCGCTCGTCGGTGGTGATCCGATGGGGCACGCCACTGATGATGCGCTCAAAGTTGGAGAAGGAATCCTTGATCTCAGGGCCATTGCCCGTGATCACAAATTCGCGGATGCCCTTATCGTGCCAGGAGCCACGCATCTTGAACACATTCAGGGCCCTGGCCATCTCGCCACGAATCTCCACGTATTGCAGGAGCAGAATCGTGTCGGTGATCGTGGAGATATGGGAATCGGTGATCGAATGACTTCCCATGAACTCTTCTGAGGTGTTGGTGAAGAATCCGGCGATTTCCTCCTGCTTGGCGTAGCCGGTCACTCCAATCACAAACTGGCGGAAAGCGTTATGACTGACACCTCGAGCCAGCGCCGAGAGGGAATCAATCGCCATCCGCGACGGCTTGAACTGACTGATCTCGGTCTTGATGATCTGAAGATGATCCTCAAGGCCCGTGGATTCAGGATAGGCGCAGATGATCTTGAGCAAGCCATCCTGCTCCATCTGCTCAAAATCAATCCCCCAGCTGGTGGCATTGCGCAGCAGCTGGGCCCTGGATTCCTCATAGGCGAAGAGGATGGCGCGCTCCTTGCTGCGACAGGCATCTTCCACGAACTTGCTGACCAGCAGGGTCTTGCCGGTACCCGTGGCACCGGTGGCAAGGATGATCGAATCCTTGAAGAAACCGCCGCCACACATCTCGTCGAGCCTTGGCACGCCCGAACTCAGGCGCACATTGGAAGAGCGCTGAGTCAGACGCATCGCCCCAAGCGGGAAGATGCTGATACCATGGGCACCCATTGTGAAAGGGAATTCACCTTTCATGTGGGTGGTGCCTCGAAGCTTGAGAATCTCAACCGTGCGCCGCCGCCGCTCACCCTCCAGCACATTGCGGAGGATCACAACGTTATCGGAGACAAACTCCTCAACGCCATAGCGAGCAATCGGACCATATTCATCGATTCTCTCGGTAGTCATCACGGTGGTGACCCCAATTTCTTTGAGCCGGGCGATCAGACGGAAGATCTCCCGTCTGACAACAGAAACGGCATCGTATTGCTGAAACACCGCAGTGATTGAATCGATAGCAACACGCTTGGCCTTGTATTTACGGATCGCATAGTTGATGCGCTCGATCAAGCCCGAGAGGTCAAAATTGCCGGCAACATCCTGCCCCTCTGGATCCGGCGAGGCATCGAGAATAAAGAGCTTGTTGCTCTGCAGCATCTCCTGAAGATTCCAGCCAAAGCTGGAAGCATTTCTGAGAATATCTAATGGCGACTCCTCAAAAGTCACGAAAATGCCCGGCTCATTAAATTGCCGGATTCCATTGTGACGAAAGTGCAGAG